>ONKP01000012.1 GCA_900318405.1 uncultured Eubacteriales bacterium
CCCGGTACTGCCCGATAATCCTCTACCTTGCGCCTGCCTCGTTTCTCCTGCCGTAGCAGACGAAAAGTATCCTTGTCATAACAAAACTCCTTTATTGTTTCAATTGTTCATCACAGTACACTCGATGCCAGTCACTGTCGCACATGGATGGTTACTGTTCACTCTTTGCCAGCCACTGTCACACATGGCTCTGGCAGTGTCTGAACTGCAGCCATGGATGATGGACCGGTTGTCTTCTCCCTGTGTTTGGTATAGAATAAGCATAAATTGAAAAAGTCTGAATATTTAGCTTTTCAGGCTTATCGTTCAGGCAACTGGCATCTGATAAATGATCACGTGTCCGTTCAACGCGGGGTGTTAAATATGAATTCTACGCAGAAAAGATTTGTTATAGCCGGGCTTATCTGTGCGCTCGGATTCACGGGTTGCGGTTCCTCCAAATCAGCAACCGCCTCCACTTCAACCGTGGAAATGGCCACCGTCAACGCAGCCAAAAATCTGATCGGCAGTGGTGTATCTTCATGCGATTCTACCCTTACTTCTGCCAGCTATGACCCTGCAGGAAAAGGATCCGTCACATCCGTAGACGGACAGCCTGTCAATGCCGGCTTATCGGCTGGAACTTCAGCCTCAACTGACGCATCTGCATCAGGTACTTCTGCCACCAGCTCTTCCTCTGCCGACAGTTCAGGCGCAGACGCAAATACTGCTGCGAACGGAACTGATGGCACAGCTGCATCAGCCAACGGAACAGATGCATCGGACGACGGCTCAGGTACAGATGTATCTGCAGTCGGCACAGATACCGGAGATGCTACGGGGACAGACGCTTCCGCGTCAGCTTCTTCGTCTTCATCATCTTCAGCCGGCAATGCATCTTCATCCATAGATTTTTCTGTTACAGCCGACTCTGAAAATCAGAAAGCAGCCCTCTGTCTGGCCAGCCTCGACCGGATCACCTGGACTTCCGGAATAACTTCCTTCGGTGGATATACGCCATCTGCAGCGATGCTCCGCGTTCTGCAGGAAACAGGATCCACCATATCCGACGGCGGTAAACACTACGGATATATGCTCATCGACATCAATACGTATGCCGGCATCTGTTATGACAGCGATTCGCATTTCTACTCTTCCGGTGCTGCCGCGGCAGCATTCATCATCGGCACGCTGAATGCGGACGCCACGTCCCTTTCTAACAGCGGAGAAGAATTTCAGATTGTCGCTGCCAACGGAAGCAGCTCACAGGAAACATACACAAATCTCATGAATACTTATGGATTCACCGGTATGAATCAGTGGCTGAACGCAGGCGGCATCGATCCGAGCATAGACGGCTACGGTGCAGCCTTTCTGAGCGCGGAAGACCTCAGCAGAATCTGGCTGAAAAACTACCAGTATTTCACCACGGATTCCAATGGTTCGACGGTTGAGACCTGGTTCCAGAGCCCGTCAGATTCACCTATCCGCACAGCACTCGGCAGTAAATACACAACCTGGAGCCTGCCAGGCAACTACACCGGCGGCAGCGATGCCACAGATTATGATACGACGGTCGATGCCGGTATCGTTTCCTCCGGCAGTTCACCCTACGGCATCGCCATTATCTCCGATTACGCGGCACAGCCGGACAAACTGGTTCCGCTCGTGCAGGCGCTCGACGCCGTACATACAGAGCTCATGTCCGCCGCAGGATTATCCTGAGCGTACACATACATCTAACATCTACAGGGAGCATATACATCCAGTCTGCAAACCTTCGCAGACGCCGGTGCTTTGCAAGTCCGACAGAATGGAGGACGAACTTGCGCGAGTAGTGAGCCACATCCACACACAAAGTGTGTGAGTGTGGCGAACACCGCGACAGTGTGAGAATCCAGTAAAACTGGATTCTCACACATGGCACCGCTGCGTCGAGAAAGAGCGCAAGCGTTTTGCAGCTGGATGTATGATGCTCCTGTATGAATCAGCCTTTGAATTCATCGATGGCATGTCCGATATCATGGCGATAATACTTGTTGTCGAAATCGACCCACTCCACCGCCTTATAAGCGTTCGCACGTGCCTCCTTCAGATCCTTCCCGAGGGCGGTCACATCCAGCACACGTCCGCCGTTTGTAACGATCTCACCCTTCTCATTGAACTTTGTTCCCGCATGGAAGCAGTAATATCCCGGGTGATTTTTGAAATTCTCCAGCCCGCGGATCGGGTATCCCTTCTTATAGGATACCGGATAGCCGTCGCTCGCGAGAACGACCGTGACGCAGGCATCATCCATGAACTGCAGATCGATCTGATCCAGTGTGCCGTCGATGCAGGCCTCAAAGACATCCACGATATCATTTTTCATTCGTGGCAGAACGACCTGTGCCTCAGGATCACCGAAGCGCGCATTGTACTCCAGAACCTTCGGTCCGTCCTCCGTCAGCATCAGACCGAAGAAGATCACGCCCTGGAAAGGACGTCCTTCTGCCTTCATGGCATCTACTGTCGGCTGGAAGATATACTTCTGGCAAAAATCATCGACCTCTTTTGTATAGAACGGCGTCGGCGAGAAATTGCCCATGCCGCCCGTGTTCAGGCCCTGATCTCCGTCTTTTGCCCGCTTATGGTCCTGCGCCGAAGCCATGGTCTTCACAATATTGCCGTCAACAAAGGAGAGAACGGACACCTCGCGGCCAGTCATAAACTCCTCGATCACGAGCTGGTCGCCCGCAGATCCGAATTTCTTATCCACCATGAGTTCCTGTACACCGGCTTCTGCCTGCGCCAGATCCTCACAGATCAGAACGCCCTTGCCGAGTGCCAGTCCGGACGCCTTCAGAACGATCGGGAACTTTGCCTTCGTGCGAAGGTACTCGAGCGCGGAATCCGGGCTGTTGAAAACCTCGTAATCTGCCGTCGGGATGTTGTATTTCTTCATCAGATCCTTGGAAAATGCCTTGGAGCCCTCGAGGATCGCTGCATTTTTTCTCGGTCCGAAGACGCGGAGTCCCTCGGCCTCGAAAGCGTCCACAATACCGCCGACAAGAGGATCGTCCATACCGACAACTGTCAGATCAACGGCATTGTCCTTTGCAAACGCAACGAGTTTATCAAACTCCATGGCGCCGATATTCACACATTCCGCCAGCTCGGCAATACCCGCATTGCCGGGTGCACAGTAGATCTTGTCTACCTTCGGACTCTGCGCTATCTTCCAAACGATGGCGTGCTCACGTCCGCCGCCGCCGACAACCAGAACTTTCATACCCATGATGCTCCTCCTTTGTCAAATTTCTCCGAACGTGTAATTGCTGATCTTCACTTTACCGTCTTCCACTGAAACGCGTCCGTTGGCGATCAGATTGATGGCCTCCGGCATGATTTTCCACTCCGCCTGTTCCATGACGCGGCGCTGCAGAATCTCCGGGGTGTCGCCCTCCTGCACATAGACCGCCTTCTGGAGGATGATCGGTCCCGTGTCGGTTCCGATGTCAACAAAATGAACGGTGGCACCGGTGACGCGGACACCTCTCTCCAGCACCTTCTCATGCACATGAAGCCCGTAGTATCCCTTGCCGCAGAAGCTCGGGATCAGTGCCGGGTGGATATTGATCATTCTGTTCTTAAAAGCATTGACCATCTTCTCCGGAATGACGACCATGCAGCCTGCGAGCACGACCAGACCCGGAGTCCAGCTCTCTGTCTGTGCCAGATAGGCTTCTTCAAACGCAGCTCTGGTCGGATAATCCCTGGGGCTTACGCAGACAGCTTCGATTCCGTGCTTCCTGGCTCTCTCCAGCGCATAGGCATTCGGGTTATTGGAAAGCACGCCGACAACCTCTGCGTTCGTGATCTTTCCACTGTCGATGGCATCGAGGATCGCCTGCAGATTGGTTCCGCCTCCCGAGACAAGTACCGCTATTCTCAGCATAATACGACGCCCTTCTGTCCCTCGACGATGGAACCGATTCTGTACGGATACTCACCAGCTGCTGAAACGGCATCCATTGTTTTTTCCACGTCCTCCGGACGAACCGCCAGCACCATGCCGATTCCCATGTTGTAGGTGTTGTACATAACCTTCTCGTCAACGTTGCCCTTCTTCTGCATCAGACGGAAGATCGGCGGTACCGGATAGGAATCCTTCTCGATGCGCGCGCAGACGCCGTCCTTCAGCATACGCGGAACATTTTCATAAAAACCGCCGCCGGTGATATGGCTGCAGGCATGGATTCTGACGCCTTCCTTGCGGATCGACTGCAGTGCTTTTACATAGATTTTTGTCGGCGCGAGCAGCACATCGCCCAGTTTTCCGCCGAGCTCATCGTACCATGTGTCGAGGGATTCCGGTGTCATGTCAAAAATCTTGCGGACGAGTGAGAAACCGTTGGAATGTACGCCGGAGGAAGCCAGACCGATGAGTACATCTCCCGGCTGCAGATCTTCACCCGTGATCATGTCCTTCTGATCGACAACACCGACCGCGAAGCCCGCCAGATCGTATTCATCCTCCGGATAGAAACCGGGCATTTCTGCTGTCTCTCCGCCGACGAGTGCTGCGCCTGCCTGACGGCAGCCGTCTGCCACACCCTTGACGATATCGGCGATCTTCTCAGGATAGTTTTTACCGCAGGCGATGTAATCCAGGAAAAACAGCGGGTCGCCGCCGGCGCATGCCACATCGTTCACGCACATGGCCACACAGTCAATACCCACGGTGTCATGACGGTCCATGAGGAACGCGAGTTTCAGCTTGGTTCCGACGCCGTCTGTACCGGACAGAAGCACCGGGTGCTCCATATCCTTGAACGCCTCGGCGGAAAAGGCGCCGGAAAATCCGCCGATGCCGCCGAGCATCTCAGGGCGCACCGTTGTCTTCACATACTTTTTCATCAGCTCGACGGATTTATATCCGGCTTCAATATCTACTCCCGATGTTTTGTAATCCATAAATGACCTCTCTCTCCTGGTTGTTCCGTGCTGTCATGACACGGATTTTCCTGTTTGTTCCGTGTTGCTCGTCATGGCACGGAAGCGCGTCATTGTTTCCTCATTTGTAATGCGTTTCCAGATGTCCTATCCATCTGAAATGCCATTACTCATACGGCCGGTTCTGTCTGAGAATCGACATTTTTCACACAATTGCACACATCGGCTGTGCAGCTGTCAGTCCCCATCCCTCTGCTCAGGACTGATAACCTCTGTAGCCGGTCTTCTGAAGCTTGGCGTCCTTCGCGATCACACCGTCGCGGCCGTCAGCCATTGCTTTTTTCACACGCTCACGAACCGCCGGATCCGATACACCGAGGATACGGGCCGCGAGAAAAGCAGCGTTCTTTGTACCGTCGATTGCCACGGTCGCCACCGGTATGCCGGAGGGCATCTGAACGATCGAATACAGCGCATCCGTGCCGTCGAGATTTTTGCTGCTGAGCGGCACACCGATCACCGGCAGGGATGTAAGCGCAGCGCACATACCCGGAAGCGCAGCAGCCATGCCCGCTCCTGCGATGATGACCTTCAGGCCTCTCTCTTCCGCTGACTCTGCCCAGTCAATCAGTTCATGGGGCTCCCTGTGTGCCGAGATGATCCGCATCTCATAGCTGATGCCGAGATCCTCCAGCTGAGCCGCTGCCTTCTGCATGACGGCCATATCTGAATCACTGCCCATTACAATGCCTACCTGTGCCATAATCTGTCCTCCATATTGTAAACATGTATGCAGGTTATTCCCGCACCAAATATATTAACACCCATATACTACAAGACGCCACAGTACTGAATGAAGCCCGACTGTTTTATTTCTGCTCTTTACATCTGCCGAAGCGGAATCAGCTGCATGATTACTGCGTCGCAGCATCCAGCGGTCTGTTCAGTTCTTCCGTTCCCGGCAGAACAAAACGTCCCTTTTCGATGATCGGCACTGCCGTGCCATCCGGCCGGACCACCTCGATCAGTCCCAGCTCTTCATAGGGAATCGTGATGTCTGTGTGGCAGCCGAAGTAAGCCGCGGAGATATCCTTTTTCCGCATGATGGAAACCTCATTATCCCTCGCAATGATCTCCTTGCCGTCCGGGTTGTAAACCTTCAGATCCTCCTGCCAACTGTAGCAGGTATCGCCAAAGGCGAAATGCGGCCCCATCTTCTCCGCGATGAGAATCGGCAGCTTTGACGCAATATTATACTTCTGCGCCATGCGGTAAGCTGTCGTATTCGTGCCGATCGCAAATTCCCCGACAGGAACCGTCGGATGGTGATACAGAATATTTTCCTGAATATAGCGCCGGTTTTCTTCCTCACTGTCAAAATTCGTGCAGCCGTATCCTGTCACGAGGCCGTCCTTCACCTCGATCCGGAGGTTTTCATAGTGCAGTTCCTCCAGGTATACACGGCTCACAAACAGTGTTCCCGTCGTTCCCTTCAGTCTGGGCGATGTGAAGACCTCACCCACGGGAATATTGACATCTGCCACGCAGTTCTCAAAATTGGTCTGTTTCGACGGATCCGTCAGCTCATGAAGTGCGACCGTGATATCCGTCGTATTGCCGTTCATTCCCTTTACATGTACACTGGTTCCCGTGTCCAGCACATCGATGATCTTCTGCTGAATACGCTGATACGTCCGGTAATCGAGATTATTGATTTCCTCTGTCGCGTGAAAAATCTCTTCGAATTTTTCCCCGATCGCCGGCACCGGCCACGCAATGATCGTAAAGCTGCGGTCCTCACCCTTAATGAAACGGTTGGTGATCTGACCTGCTTCATTATTATAGCGCACCTGCTGCCGCTGCGCATCCGGTGTCATCTGTATGGCATCAGGACACGCCGCCGGTGCAAATGCTTTTTCACCGAACACGTCCATAACAGCCGGACCGCCGTGCACGAAAGCGAGATTTCTGTAATGCTCATAGGCGCACTGCAGGGCCCGGAGCTTGTCAGAAACAAAGGCATCATCCAGAAATACCGCCGCGTCATTCCTGTGATCGTATTCAAACTGCGGATTCGGAATGGCGCCGTAATATCCGATCCGGAGATGCTGCCGGCGGTTGACCGCGTGTGTGGCTGAACGGTAGATCACACTCTCCAGTCCCATATCCGCAAACTGCAGGACAGCCTGCCGCACAACCTGCTCAAAACCCGTACGGTAACGGATATTCACCGTCCGCTTTTTGGACATATCCTTGTGTTCGGCCTCAAAGCCCAGGCGATAGCCGTTGGTGAATGTGCCGGCCATCCGCGCCACTTCTTCCTGTGGCAGTGATGAGAGGAAAGAGGAAAGCCGCTCTTCATCCGGCGTCACATATTCTCCGAAAAAATACAGGCTCCGAAGATCTGTCAGATCCCCGTTCATGATAAGATCCGCAGCAAAGGATACGCCGGGATCCAGCGCTTCTCTCGTCCGCTGATCCATGAAATCCATGCAGTAATCGCGGCACCAGGAGCACAGGGTCTCACGCACCCGGCGCACCGCATCCGCTGATGACGGCTGTGTGCCCGACGCGGAAAAATCCTCGAACTGCCGGTAGATCTCCAGGAAAAGCTCCGTCGTAACGAGCATATCCCACCGCCGCGCCTCATACGCCCACACAACGGCTCCCCGGCATTCCATATAAAGGAAACTGATCAGCTGTCCCATGTCACGGCCGAATACAGAAGCTGCGAAGGTCGGATTGCCAAAACTTTTTCCGTAGTTTTCCGGAAGGATATCCTCATAATCCGCATGATTTGCCACCCGCAGTTCATCGAGCGTCAGGTCGTAGAGAGATCCGTCCGACACCTGATCCATCCGCTCATACATGGAGGAAAGGAAGGCCGCTTCCCGCGTAAAAAAAGAACGATACGGTTCCTCTACGGACATCTCATCCGCAATTTCCGTAACCCGTTCACGGGCAAGCTGCCATCTCTCTTCTTCCCCGCCCGTCAGTACACAGGCGCGGTTCAGTTCTCTGGCCGCTGTGTTCCAGAATCCGGTATCGGTCATTCTCTCAGACTTCCTTTCCGTACATAAATATCAAAGTTATCGATCACTTTCTCAGGCTTCCTTTCCGTACATGAAGATCAAAGTTATCGATTACTCTTTCAGGCTCCCTTTCTGCACATTGGCATCCAGGATCGACTGCATATACTTCCAGATATCCTCGGAACCGGTGCCGGTCTTCGCATTTCTCTCTTCCACCTGGCTGCGCGCGATCCCGTGTTCTTTCCAGTCGCCGCCGCCATTGGAATTGTTCAGGAGCATCGGCTGAAAATTATCCATGGTATGTGCAAAACGCGCCTCCGGCGTCTCATAGGCGTTGAATTCCTCCCAGAGAGCCCGGAGGGCAGCGCCCTGATCCTCCGGCAGCAGACCGAAGATTCTGTCCGCCGCCGCATTTTCGCGGGTGCTCTCCGTCTTTTTGCCCTCTTTGTCATAGGCGTAGGTGTCCCCGGCATCGATCTCAACGATATCGTGGATCAGCACCATCAGCATCGTCCTGCCCACGTCGATCTTCGCATTTGCATATTCGCTGAGAAGCCACGTCATGACAGCCAGATGCCAGGCATGATCGGCATCGTCTTCACGCCGCCCGTGCCCCGTCAGATGCGTCTGTCTCAGTATCGTCTTTTCCTTATCGATTTCCAGAATAAAATCAAGCTGTTTCCGGAATCTTTCCTCGTCCATCCTGCGCCTCACTCTCTGTCACTGAACTGTATTTCCTCTGCCTCTGTCATGAAACAGAGTCAGCCATCCACTCTTCTGCGCCTGCATGAAATACAATCAGTCATGCACTCCTCCGCGCCTGCATGAAATACCGTCAGCCATGCACTCCTCTGCGCCTCACGAAATACCGTCAGTCTCAGGTCATCCTGTGAATGCCCAGCAGACAGACGCCGAACCAGATGATCAGCACCACACCCGACAACACCGTACTGATGACTGCCAGCCGCTGCTTTTCTTCTCCTCCTGACAGGGCCTGTACGCCGTACACAAAGGCAATCAGGGCAAAAACAGCTGCGATCAGTCCGAAAGTGCCTGCCACAGAGCCTACATCGCCGGCGCGGCTGCTGCTGTACATGAACAGAATGATCGTCATGACACCGGAGACTGCCGTCAGACACAGCGAACGCCTGGATTTTCTGTTGTCATCCTTCTCGATGAAAGAATAGCGTCTTTTTTTCATAGGTACATTCTGTTCCCGTTGTATCCTTTCAGCAATATCTTCTCAGAAGAGATCCTTATATTCCTCCGCGCCGTACTGTGCATAATATTCGCGGATTGCCTGCTTTCTTTCCTCTGTGAGCACCGGTGTGCCATCCTTCTGAGATGCCCTGCCAAGGCAGCTGTACACATCAGCCATCGTCACAATGGCATCCGTCGGAAATCCGTACTTGTCAGAAATCTCTGCAAGCGCACTCTTTGTCCCCTTGCCACGCTCCATGCGGTTCAGGGAGACCATCATACCTACTACGTTTACTTTTGCCTGCGAAGTGAGGATCGGCCAGGTCTCCTCGATGGACTTGCCGGATGTCGTCACATCCTCGATGATGACCACGCGGCTGCCATCCTCCAGGCTGCTGCCGAGCAGGATACCCTTGTCACCGTGGTCCTTCACTTCCTTGCGGTTGGAACAGTAGCGCACATCAACGCCGTACATCTCACTGATCGCCATCGACGCAGCCACAGCGAGCGGAATACCCTTGTACGCCGGTCCGAACAGCACATCAAAATCAAGGCCGAAGCGGTCATGAATGGCTCTGGCATAAAAGCCGCCGAGCTTCCGCAGCTGCGTACCGGTCACATAGGCACCTGCATTCATAAAAAACGGAGACTTTCTCCCACTCTTCAGGGTAAAATCTCCGAATTTAAGTACATTGCTCTCCACCATGAACGAAATAAACTGCTCTTTATAGTCTTCCACGTCCACTTCCTCCTTTATCAGTCATGTATTGTCCACAGCGCCGATCAGATCTGTGATCTGCTCAATACCGTAACGATCCAGATAGGCCGAGAAGCCGTCGATGATTTTTTCCGTGATCGTCGGATCGGTGAAATTAGCTGTTCCGACAGCGACTGCCGTCGCCCCCGCGAGGATAAATTCCATGGCATCCTCCCAGGAATGAATACCGCCCATCCCGATCACGGGAATTTTCACGGCATGCGCTGCTTCATAGACCATCCGTACAGCCACAGGATGAATAGCCGGTCCTGACATGCCACCGGTTCTGTTCGCCAGCACGAACTTCCGGCGGCTGACATCGATCTTCATGCCGGTGATCGTATTGATCAGCGAGATGGCGTCAGCGCCGCCGGCCTCGACAGCTCTGGCCATATCGGCGATGCTCGTGACATTCGGGCTCAGCTTCATGATGACCGGCTGCCGCGCTGCGCGTTTGCAGGCCTTCGTTATTTTTTCAGCGGTCGCCGGATCCGTGCCAAAAGCAATGCCGCCCTCTCTGACATTGGGGCAGGAGATATTGATCTCCAGCGCATCCACGGGCTCATCAGCCAGACGGCGCACGACGTCCACGTACTCCTCTTCGGAATGGCCGCACACGTTGACGATGATCCGGGTGTCATATTTTTTCAGAAACGGGATGTCCCGCTCGCAGAACACGTCAATGCCGGGATTCTGCAGGCCGACGGCATTCAGCATACCGCCGTATACCTCCGCTATGCGGGGTGTCGGATTGCCGGGCCACGGCACAGAGGCGACGCCCTTGGTCACAACGGCGCCGAGCCTGTTCAGATCGGTATATTCACTGTATTCCGCTCCGGAGCCGAAAGTTCCGGAAGCTGTCATCACGGGATTCTTCAGTTCTATTCCCGCCAGATTGACCTTCAGTCTGTCGTCATTCATCATGTGCTCCTCCTGAAGCAGCTTTGTACTGCCGCCTGCCGGTTCAGCCCGGACTGATCTGCCCTGCCGTCTGTCTGCCAGTTCAGCCGAGATCAAGTTGCTCCGCGCGGAAGACAGGTCCGTCCGTGCACACCCTGGCATTTCTGACATGCGAATGGCCGTCCACTTCCGTTGTTTTGCACACGCAGGCCAGGCAGGCACCGATGCCGCAGGCCATCCTCTCTTCCATCGAGATCCAGCAGGGGATCTGCTTTTCCACAGCGAATGCTTTCAGTGCACGCAGCATGGGAAGCGGTCCGCAGGCAAAAATAATCTCCGGCACGCATCCGTTTTCCCGCAGAGCATCCAGCACATTTCCCTTTGTGCCCGTACTGCCGTCCTCCGTGGCGATCATTACATCCCCATAGGAGGCAAACTCCGGCACAAGAAAGGTTTTACTTCGATAACCGAGAACACCGGTCACATGCGTCGGCTGCATACGGAGCTCTCCGTCACTGTCTTTTCCGGTTACGCCCTCGCTCTCATGGAGAACACGGGCCGTTTCCAGCAGAGGCGGAATGCCGATGCCGCCGCCAATCAGTGTCACACGACGGCCGGCAGCCTCTTCCAGAGGAAAACCGTTGCCGAGGGGTCCCATCATACGCAGCGTTGCTCCTGCTTTCATGGCAGCCAGCTCCTGCGTGCCTCCGCCTGATACGCGGTAGACGAGACGGAGAATCCCCTTCTCCGCGTCAATCCCACACAGACTGATCGGACGCGGCAGAATCCTCGCCGCATCGGGGAGGTAGAGATTAACGAACTGCCCCGGAACCGCAAGAGCTGCTGCCTCCGGCGCCTCCAGTCTCATATCCCATATGCCGTCAAGGATCTCTGTCTGTGAAAGAATCCGGGCCGTTTCCATATGTTTCATCGTTTTTTCCATGATTCTGTCCCCTTCCAGCCGGAATATCCTGGTTTCCGTCTGAAATTTTCCTCATTTCTCCCAACCGGAAATTTCCTCATCCCTTCCAGCCAGAATTCCCAGCGCTCACAGGCCGCAGCAGTGTCAGCACTGCGGGTAAATGCCCTGCTTTACCTCCGAAAATTTCCGTGCGCTCACGCACCGGCGATGGCGCCGTTGATATCCGCGATCATATCGAGTACCGCCTGACGGGAAGCGTCTGCATAGGCAGCCTCGCCGAACTCCGCATATTTTTCCTTGCGGTACGCACAGATGATGCCGCGCGAGCTGTTGACGATCGCACCGAGACCGTCCTCATTGAAAAATCCGCGGAGATCCGAGCCTTTTCCGCCCTGTGCACCGTAGCCCGGCACAAGGATATAACTCTGCGGCATGATTTTTCTCAGCGCCGTGCCCTGCTCAGGATAGGTTGCGCCGACAACGGCACCCACATCATAGTATCCGTACTCGCCGGGTTCACCCTCACGTGCCCACGCATTTACTTTTTCAGCGACCAGCTCGTAGAGCGGACGCCCGTCGATCAGACGGTCCTGAAATTCCCCGCTCGACGGGTTGGATGTCTTCACAAGAACGAAAATACCCTTCTGTTCCTTCCTGCAGACATTGATGAACGGACGGACACCGTCGCTTCCGAGATACGGATTGACGGTCGCAAAATCCTCATGAAAGGCGGTAAACGCATGCGTACCGACCCGTGTATGGCCCAGATGCGCCTGCGCATAGGCATCCGATGTGGAACCGATGTCACCCCGCTTGATGTCACCGATCACGCAGAGTCCCTTGCTCTGGCAGTAGGTAACGGTACGCTCAAAACAGGTCATGCCGGGAATGCCGTACTGTTCATACATGGCAATCTGCGGCTTCACCGCCGGGATCAGATCATAGGTGGCGTCGATGATGCCCTTGTTGAATTCCCAGATGGCCTCAGCAGCACCTTCCAGTGTCTCGCCGAATTCAATGAAAGCGGTGTTCAGAATTTTCTCCGGCACATAGTCGAGCATCGGATCAAGTCCGACAACAACAGGTGCGTTCTTCTCTCTGATATTCCGGATCAGATCATCAATCATATACAAGTCTCCCTTCGTGATAAACGATGCTGCCACCGCAGATGGTGGTGCGCACACAGCCTGTCAGCTCTTTTCCCGCAAATGGTGTATTTTTTCCGCGGGATGCGAACTGCAGCGGATCTACCACCCAGATCTTATCAGGGTCGATGATCGTCACATCGGCCTCGCTCCCCTCTGCCAGCGTCCCTCTCCTGTCCAGATGGAGGATGCGGGCGGGATTGGCGCTCATTTTTTCTGCCATCTGCAACGGGGTCAGGACACCCGGTCTGACAAGCTCCGTGATCGTCAGCGCCACCGATGTCTCCAATCCGGTAATGCCGAACGGCGCCTTTTCCATGGACTGTTCCTTGTCCCGGCGCGTATGCGGCGCGTGGTCCGTGCTGATCACTTCAAAAATATTCTCCGCCAGCCCGTTCCGCAGCGCTTCGCGGTCCTCGGCCGTGCGGAGCGGCGGATTCATCTTGTAATTTGTATCGCCGGGAATGCGGTCTGCACTGGTAAGCGTGAAATGATGCGGGCATACCTCGCCGGATACATCGATGCCTCTGGCTCTGGCGATCTTCAGCATATCATAGCTGCCCTTTGTCGAGCAGTGGCACAGATGAAGATGTACTCCCGTCTCCTGTGCAAGAAGAATATCGCGCGCGATAATAACGTCTTCGGTATTGTTTGTGATGCCTCTGAGGCCCTGTGCCCGGGAAAAATCGTCCTCGTTCACGCAGCCGCCGTTGACCAGGCTGCTGTCTTCGCAGTGATCAAGGAAAGGAATATGCAGTTCGGCAGCCGTTTTCATGGCCTCACGGCAGAGAAGGGCATTCATCACGGATTTCCCGTCTTCGCTGATCGCCGGAATGCCGGCTTTTACCATGCCGCGAATATCAGACAGCCTGACACCCTTCTGGCCTTCCGTAACCGCACCCGCCTGCAGCACGTGAACCGGTGCTGTATGCGCAGCCTTATTCATGACGTAATCCACGCGGTCCGGCGTATCGATCACCGGCTTCGTATTCGGCATGGCGACGATCGTGGTGATGCCGCCGCGTGCGGCTGCCCGCGCGCCGCTTGTCACATCTTCCTTGTCTGTCTGCCCGGGATCGCGCAGATGCACGTGCATATCGATCAGTCCCGGCATAACCCAGCAGCCGGCAGCATCCAGTGTGACATCCGCATGCCGACGGATGTGCTTTGCCACACGTGTTACCTTACCGTCACTCAGATACAGATCCATGATCCCGTCAACATCTGCCGCAGGATCAAGAACTCTTCCATTCCTGATTAAAATAGATTTCATATTGACACTCCGTCCGGAATGACGCCTGCATTCATGCCTTCTGATTTCTGTTGTTTTCTACTGGCATGATACGCCATTTATCCAGACAAGTATACAGGAAGCCCCCTGTATTTTCAAGGAAACTGCAAATACAGCCATCCCGCGAAAAGCCTGAATTTACGCCGTTCAGGCAGTACCACGCTGTATGTTTTATTCTTGACATTCAACACACTGATATCTATAATGCAAATTGTCGATGGGGACAAAAACCGTCGACATTATTGTTATTTTCTTTTTTATCTTATTTTTTTGTCAAGCGGAGGTACTTTAAATGAACAAGGGAACTGTTAAGTGGTTCAGCGCTGAAAAGGGATACGGATTCATTACCGGAGAAGATGGAAAGGACGTATTCGTTCATTTTTCAGCCATTCAGGGCGAGGGCTTCAAGTCTCTGGATGAGGGTCAGGCTGTTTCTTACGATCTCGTAGAGGGACCGAAGGGTATGCAGGCTGCCAACGTTGTAAAACTTTGATTGCAGCTGCACGATATCAGGAATATGAACACAGGGTTCGCCGTTCGCGGTGAATTCCGGCATTACCAGGTAATCTTGTTCAGCATATTAAGTACCGATTCAGTTCAGATATATCATATGTAAACAAGACAGCAGGTACGTGGCATAATTGGTTTTACGCAGAAAAAAAGGAAGGACGCCGGCGGATCGCCGGCGTCCTTTTTACTGTACTGTATAAGCTCTTCGAATCGCATACAGTCTCTTACACACGCGAAGCGTGTGTAAGAGACTGTATGTGGTTTCGAAGGCAACAGGTATGAGGATGTTACTGTGCGCTGGATGACACTACTGCACTTTCCGCAGACGTAGAAGAAGCTGCTACGCTCTCCGTGCTGTCAGAAGCTGTACTGTCGGCTGAAGACGAAGATGATGTACTGCTGTCATAATCATTAAGCGTCTGCTGATATGCCTCTATCTGCGAGAGATCGAGTTCTGTCGTGACGGCTGCGCTGTTTTCAGAGGCTTTCTGCTGCGCATTACCGTAAAGAGCCATGCAGAACCACACAATCAGTGCTGCCAGGCAGGCAAGCGTGATCCCGAGGATCAGGTGCTGCTGAAACTTTTCCTGCTTCATCAGCTTTTTCCGGTTCTTTTTCTCTTCTTTGTACTCGTCTACTTTTTCCTGACTCATGATGAAATATTCCTCTCTGATTTCTTATTTCTCCCGCATCCGCTGATCAGTCAGCATGCCGGACTGAACCATTATACACTTTCCTGCAGCAATTGAAAAGAGCGGCAATTTTTATGATGCGTGTCGCCCGCACAGAGCATATAATATAGGCATGGCTTTCTGTCATACGCGGGAAACATATGCGGAGCGCCTGCTGCAAGGAGTTGAAACGGGAAGTTTCGTAAGGAGTACAGGATTTATGCTCGCACTTCAGATTGAGAATATCAAAGGCTTCATGAGCCACCTGCTGCTGAAAGGCACGTTCGACCGTTTTCTTGTGTCGGATATATCCGTCACGACATTTACATCGTTTCATATTGACGGGGTTTATCACCCGGAATTTTATGCGGATGATATCACACCGGAAGAGGCGGAAAATATTCCTGACGGAACACAGGTGGAATGGAAAGCCGTGCGTCCGTTCCTGCTCCAGGTAATCCGCGGCAAACGGCTTCCTCTGTCCTTTCACTTCGTCCTTCAGTATCCTGCAGAAGAGACCGCAGTCCTTCTGGACGAAAACGGCCTCGTATCCGATCCCGATGAGATCTATGGCCTCTTTCTCAATCTGCAGTACCGCAATTCAGCACTCACGCTGACGACAGGTTCATCGCTGAAAAGCTTCACCGCAGGCCATGCGATCGACCAGGCCTGGGACCGCAGCGTGCGCGAACTGCTGACGGCAGAGAATATCCTGTAAACCCGCATGTCAGAAATGATGCCACCGTGCTGTATTCAGCCCGGCTGTGATACCGTACGGGGATGCTGTGCAGATCATATTCTGTCTGATGCAGGAGAAAAATATGTCAGCTTATACAGCGCCGCATTTTCTGAGAATCTCAGATGCGATCTCCGCTTCCGTCCGGCCGTCGGTATTCACCGTGATGTCAGCTGCCGCCTCATATGCCGGACGTCTTTTTTCCATCATGGCGCGAATATCTTCTATATTTTTATGACCGTTCAGAAGCGGGCGGCTGTTGTCCCCGCTGACACGCGACAGGATGGTCTCCGGGGTGGCCAGCAGCAGAACAACCTTTCCGCCCTGATGCATCAGCTCCACATTTTCCTCACGCATGGCTGCGCCGCCGCCGCAGGAAACCACGCTGTTAGCCGTCCCCGCGAGCTTTCGGAGCAGTTCCGTTTCCATCCGGCGAAACGCCGGCTCTCCTTTTTCCGCAAAAATTTCCTGAATCGTCATGGAAGCTGATCTTTCAATCTCTCTGTCCATCTCCACGGCATGCATGCCGTAAACATCGCGGAGATATTCCGTAGCTGTCGATTTGCCGCATCCCATGAAACCGATCAGGTAAATATTAAAAGAAAGGGCGGAGAGTCCGTCCTTTCCTTTCGAAATCCGTTCTCTCCGTCCTTCTGTCTGTATATCTCTGTCCATTACTGCTTACTCTCTTCCGGTTCTTCTTTTTCCGTGCTTCCGTTCCCGGTCAACTTTAACATAATATCATTGCTGCGCGCAACGAATTTTGTCATCTCATCGGGGGTGAGCGAACGGTTGCTGAGAACCGCCAGATCATAGATCTGCTCAACGAAGATCTTTACGCCCTCTTCATCGTCCTTATGTTCATAGACGTATTTGACAAGCGGATGTCTCGCATTCAGGATCAGGGTCTGACTTCCCTCGAACATATCCATGTTCGTGTTCTGGCCGCTCATGCCGTAGATCTTCATCATATCGTAGTAACGGCGCATCTCCTCGGAGATCGTCACCATAGCGGCGATATTTTTGTCCTTGAGGTTCTCCGCCTTTACAGCCAGCTGATCCTTGCCGAGTTCTTTCCGGAAGAGCTCCTGCAGCTTCTCACTCTCCGTCTTCAGGTTGCGGCTGCTTCCCTTCAGATCGTCGGTAAGCGCTGCGTCGATGCGCTGGAACTGCACGCTGTCGTCGATCTGCTCCATGCGGCTGATGAAAGGCGCATCGATCGTCTGACCCAGCTTATAGGCCTGCTTCTTCTGCGCACGGAACATATTGATGTACTGGGACTGCTGTACCGCATCGGTGTAATAGTAAACCGTGGTTTTCTTCTTATCTTCTTTGCCAGCGTCCTCTTTGCTGTCAGAAGCTTCCTTCTTATCTGTACTTCCGGCTTCAGCGGCCTTATCTCCGTTTTCCGCTGTCTTTTCAGCAGACTTATCATGATCTGCAGCTGTATCAGCAGACTTGTCGCCGTTTTCTGCAGCGGCTTCGCCGTCTTTATTTTTCTCCGAAGCTGCGTCAGCGCCTTTCTCTTCCTTATCCTCTGCCGGTGCGGCGGCATCAACGATCTCCTTCAGCGTGGAGAACTTACCGTCGAGATCCTCATAAAGCACGTAATCCTTCATTCTCTCCTGGAACTTCTCGTCCTTCAGGATGCCGTACTTGATAAAAATACCGATGTCGTTCCAGTATTTCTCATAGTCGGCCCGTTTGGTCTTGAACATGCCGCTCAGCTTGTCGCTGACCTTCTTGGAGATATAATCGGAGATCTTCTGCGCGAAACCATCGTTCTGCAGAGCGGAACGCGATACATTCAGCGGCAGATCCGGGCAGTCAATGACACCCTTCAGCACCAGCAGGTACTCGGGGATGACTTCCTTGATATTATCCGCGATGAACACCTGGTTATTATACAGTTTTATTTTTCCCTCAATGGACTCATACTCGGTATTGACCTTCGGGAAATAGAGAATGCCCTTCAGATGGAACGGGTACTCCATGTTCAGATGGATCCAGAACAGTGGATCTCTGTAATCGTTGAATACCTTGCGGTAAAATTCCTTATATTCATCATCCTTGCATTCGGACGGCTGCTTCAGCCAGAGCGGTTGCGTATCGTTGACGGGCACCGGTCTCTTCTCGATTTTTACCTCGTCCTTTGCAGGGCTTGTCTCCACCTTTTCGGTGGTACCGTCATCATTTTTCTTCTCCTCGTATTTGGCATCGGTGTGGATATGCTCGATGACCTTATCGGTATCCTTCAGATCCTTCTCGTCGATGGTCTCTGTCTGCGGCTCTGCCGTCTCATTGACCAGGTAGATCTCCGTCGGCATGAATCCGCAGTACTTCTCGATCGTCTCGCGAACCTTGTACTCGTTCGCGAATTCCAGACTGTCATCGGAGATGTGCAGCGTAACCGTCGTACCGGGTTCCGTGCGGGTACCGTCCTCCATGTCGTAATCCGTACCGCCGTCGCAGGTCCAGTGTACCGGCTGTGCGCCCTGCTGATAGCTCAGCGTATCGATCTCTACCAGATCCGCAACCATGAACGCGGAGTAAAAGCCGAGTCCGAAATGGCCGATGATCTGATCGTTGTCTGCCTTATCCTTGTACTTGTCGAGAAATTCTGATGCACCTGAAAAAGCGATCTCCGTGATATCCTTGACGACCTCATCCGCCGTCATACCGATACCGTTATCCTCGAATTTCAGCGTCTTTTCCTTGTCATTGACAGAAACGGTGATCTTCGCCTTATATCCCTCCGGGAGCTCCGCCTCTCCGATCGCGTCCAGTTTCTTGCGCTTCGTGATCGCATCGCAGCCGTTGGAGATCAGCTCACGGATAAAAATATCCTTGTCTGAGTACATCCATTTCTTGATAATGGGAAAAATATTGTCGCTGTTGATGGAAAGATTGCCATGTCTTGCTTCCATGAAAAATCACACTCCTCGCCTGACGTATTCCGCTGTTTAATTACAAGTCCGGAATACAGATGCCTCCGGACATTTTGCCAACTTGCATATCCAACCACGTTTCCCGAAATCCTCGAGCCTTCACTCCTGGATTTCAGCCGTGTATGTCAACACAAAGTATATTAGAGCGCGAATGACCAAAAGTCAAGAAAAAATCAGCACTCGTTTCATTCGAGTGCTGATTAAAGATGATGACAATATAAATATTCCTCAGTGCGCTGCCGGAAGTTTGAAGGAACTCTTCAGCGATACAATTCTTCCGAACACCGGCTGACCGGGCTGGCTGAGCTTCGGATCTGCGGAGAAAAATCCATTGCGCACGAACTGGAAGCGGTCATACGCCTTCGCCTCTGCGAGTGCCGGCTCCACATATGCCTGGCAGATCTCCATGGAATCCGGATTGATATTCATGGATCCGTCTTCCTCGTTGTAGACGCCCTTCTCTTCATCGATCAGATTATTATAGAGGCGAACCTCTACCTGCTTTGCATCTGCAGCATTGACCCAGTGGATCGTTCCCTTTACTTTTCTTCCATCCGGGCTGTTGCCCCCGCGGGAAGCCGGATCATAGGTCACATGGATCAGCGTCACACGGCCATCCGCATCCTTTTCGCAGGATACACACTTCACAAAGTAAGCCTGCATCAGGCGGACCTCATTGCCGGGGAACATACGGAAATATTTTTTCGGCGGGACTTCCATAAAGTCGCTGCGCTCAATATAGAGCTCGCGCGAGAATGTCACTTTTCTGGTGCCCAGCGCCTCGTTTTCCGGATTGTTCGGAACCTCGAATTCCTCTGTCTTGCCCTCCGGGTAATTATCGATTACGACCTTCACCGGATCAAGAACCGCATACATGCGCGGCGCTTTGGCCTTCAGGTCATCACGGATACAGTACTCGAGCATGGCGTAATCGGTCGAGCTGTTTGCTTTTGCGATACCGCCGAGTTCGACAAATTTCTGGATCGATTCCGGCGTGTAGCCGCGGCGGCGGAGCGCAGCGATCGTGACGAGACGGGGATCATCCCATCCGTCAACGGTTCCGTTCTCCACCAGCTTCTTAATATAACGCTTTCCGGTGACCACATTAGTCAGGTAGAGCTTGGCAAACTCGATCTGGCGTGGCGGATTTTCAAACATGCCGACATTCTGCACAACCCAGTTGTACAGCGGACGATGATCCTCGAACTCCAGCGTGCAGAGAGAATGCGTAACACCCTCGAAGGCGTCCTCCAGCGGATGCGCGAAATCGTACATCGGATAGATGCACCACTTATCTCCCGTGTTCTGGTGGGTCAGATGCGCGATACGGTAAAGAATCGGGTCGCGCATGTTGATGTTGGCGGCCTTCATGTCTATTTTTGCACGGAGAACCTTTTCACCGTCGGCGAATTCGCCGTTCTTCATTCTCGTAAAGAGATCCAGATTTTCTTCCACGCTGCGGTTGCGATTCGGATCATCCTTCCCGACATCGTTCCAGCCGCCTCGGTACTCACGGATCTCTTCAGCGGACAGATCCGATACATAGGCCTTGCCGGCTTTGATCAGATTGAGCGCAGCTTCATACATGCGGTCAAAATAATTGGAGGCAAAATACGGCCCGTTAAACTTCACGCCGAGCCACTCCACATCTTTTTTGATCGCCTCTACATACTCGCCCTTCTCCTTCGTCGGATTCGTATCGTCGAAGCGGAGATTGAACTGGCCGCCGTATTCCTTCGCGATATGGTAGTTGAGAAGAATCGACTTGGCGTGACCGATATGCAGGAAACCGTTCGGTTCCGGCGGGAAACGTGTCACCACATGCGTGTACTTTCCCTCTGCCAGATCTTTGTCGATCTCCATCTCGATGAAATTGCGGGAAGTCTTCTCGGCACCTTCTTCAGTGCCGGAACTTTCATTCCCCGTGATCTTTTCGTTATCCACCCTCTTATCCTCCTTCATGTACTGTATTAAGCCGTCGACACGCATACAGTTTTGAGGCATGCGAAATATGAATGTTTACAGCATTAAGACAAGACTGCCTATATAACAAGACTGCCGCACTTAAATCAAGTGTGGCAGTCTGTCATGCGTGGAACCGACGGGGATCGAACCCGTGACCTCTCGCGTGTGAGGCGAACGCTCATCCCGGCTGAGCTACGGTTCCATACGTGCTTTAGTTTAGCACCGCATCATTCTTCGGTCAATGTAAAATTGCATGTTCTGAAAATGATAGAGTTACAGTTCAAACACTACCAGGGCCACGGAACACGTGGCTGGTAACGAGTGACCTGCAGCATGACAGAAATATCTGTATACTATCTGAGCAGCTCATCCGCTTTTGCCAGCGCTGACGCGATCACAGCATCCATATCGTAATAACAGTACTCACCGAGCCGCCCGCCGAATACCACGTGCTGCTCCCTGTCTGCCATTTCCCTGTACTGTGCATACAGCTTCCCGTTTTTCTCATCGTTGACAGGGTAATACGGCTCGGAGCCCGGCTTCCACTCGGAAGAGTACTCGCGGCTGATGACAGTCTTCGGCAGATCATTTCCGTTTTCATCTTTGCCGAACTCAAACCACTTGTGCTCGATAATCCTCGTCCACGGCGTTTCACGGTCCGTGTAATTCACCGCGGCATTGCCCTGGAAATTCGGCTTGTCCAGAACCTCTGTTTCAAAGCGCACCGAACGGTATTCCAGCGCCCCGAGTGAAAAATCAAAATAGGCGTCGATTGCCCCTGTGTAGATCACCTTGTCAGCCATGCTGTCCCAGGAGGCTCTGTCCTTCAGGTAATCCTCTCCCAGCCGCACCTCAACGCCATCGAGCATATTGGCAACCATTTTTGTATAGCCGCCCACGGGAATTCCCTGATACAGGGCATTAAAATAATTGTTGTCAAATGTCAGTCTCACAGGAAGGCGTCTGATGATAAACGCCGGCAGTTCACGGCACGGCCGACCCCATTGCTTTTCCGTATATCCCTTGATCAGCTTCTCATAGATATCCGTGCCGACCAGCGAGATCGCCTGCTCTTCCAGATTCTGAGGATTTGTGATACCGGCTTCTCTGCGCTGCGCCTCTATTTTTGCCGCTGCCTCTTCCGGCGTGGCAACGCCCCACATTTTGTTGAACGTATACATATTGAAAGGCAGAGAATACAGCTCTCCCCTGTAATTTGCCACCGGTGAATTGGTAAAGCGGTTGAACACGGCGAACTGGTTGACATAGTTCCACACCTCTGTATTATTCGTGTGAAAAATATGCGCACCGTATCTGTGAACGTTGATGCCCTCGATCCTCTCCGTGTATACATTGCCGGCAATGTGCGGGCGCCTGTCAATGACGAGCACATGTTTACCCGCTTTTTTTGCCTCGTGTGCAAACACAGCGCCATACAATCCCGCGCCGACAATGAGATAATCATATTTCATGGCTTTCCCTCTGTAATTGTCCGTTCTGCCGGCAATGTTGCCGGTCATTGACATGATCGCTGTTTTCCAGTTATTATCAGGATTTCCCACGCAGGGGATCTTTGCCGGTTCCTTAACTCCTCAGCAGATTCTCGGCAGACCTTCGCCCTGCAGCACATCCATCCGGCGCATGCCGCCCACCGGCGTCCGCATCAGCAGGTCACCCGGTCGGCCGCCCTCTGATTTTTCTGCCGTTGTCACACGTCCTATGATGGCAGCATCTGCTCCGTAGCGGGAAGCGCGGATCACAGCAAGCGCTTTTTCCGCATCGGCACCGTCCACAATGGCCGTCAGCTTGCCCTCATTTCCCATGTACATCGGATCGAGTCCCAGCAGACCGCAGAAATCCCGGACCCTGGGGGAAACGGGAACCGCATCGCTCTCAAGCGTAAATACAAGTCCGCACGCTTCGGCGAGCTCCTTCAGAACAGTACCCAGACCGCCTCTCGTGATGTCCCGCAGGACATGTACCTTCACGCCGGCAGCAATCAGCGCCTGAACCATCTCGCCAAGCGGCGCGTTATCACTCTGAATATCCGTATCGATCTGCATGCGCTCGCTCAGGATCGCCGCATGATGGTCACCCATATTACCTGAGACGAGAATGGCATCGCCGTCCCGGGCACCGGATGCTCCGATTTCCAGCCCTTCCGGCACAAAGCCGACGCCGGCTGTATTGATCATCATGCCGCCTCTGCTCTTTTCGGCGTCGATCACCTTGGTATCACCGGCCACGATCTGTACCCCCGCCTCGCGCGCTGTCTCCGCCATAGCATGCACCACACGTCGCAGCAGCTCCGTTGAAAGTCCCTCCTGCAGAATGAAACCCGCCGTGAGATACTTCGGCGTCGCGCCGCGCATCAGGAGATCATTGACCGTCCCGCATACGCTCAGCCGGCCGATGTTTCCGCCCCTGTACTCCAGCGGCGTCACGACAAAGCTGTCCGTTGTCAGTGCTATGCGGCTGCTGCCCGGCACAACAGCACTGTCCTCCATCTGATTGAGGATCTCGTTATCAAACTCTTCTGCAAAAATACCGGCGATCAGTTCCCCAGTGGCCTGTCCGCCGCTCCCATGCGCCATCGTTATCGTTTCTGTCATCGTCATTTATTTCTGCCGTCCCGCGGCGACAGCCTCCCGGAGATCTTCTCTCCGTACGTTCTCAGCATTCTGTCTGTTCTCATGTGCGGCTCTCTCAGCCAGCACTTCCTGTCTGTTCTCCTGTCGGCTCTCTCTGCCGGCACTTCCTGTCTGTTCTCCTGCAGGTTACTCTCTCCGCCCGTTGGAAAGCCACGTAAAACAGCTTCCCTCCTGGGAGACCATGCAGGCACCCTTCGGGCTCATCGGCGTGCACACTTTTCCGAAAAGCGGACAGTCTACCGGCCGGATCCGCCCCGTGAGCACATCGCCGCAGCGGCAGGCTCTGTTGGCGCCGCTGTCATCATCCAGCCCGTCGCTCCCCGCATCATATGCCGCGTATTCCGGCCTCAGCATCAGGCCGGAGCCTTCAATGGCACCGAGCCCGCGCCATGCGGCACGACAGGGAACGAAATACCTGCTGATCAGTTCCTGCGCCCTGATATTTCCCTCCTCCGTCACGACGCGGGGATAAAAATTCATGACCCTGCCGCGGCCATATGACCTTACAATCCCGTAGACCGCCGCGAGAATTTCCTCACCGGTAAAACCGGCGACCGCGAAGGGAATCTGATACCGTTCCGCCAGAGGCACAAAGGCGCGGCTGCCTGTCACAACCGACACGTGTCCGGGCGCGAGAAATCCCTGCACGGGCGCACCGCCACGGCACAGCGCATCGATGACCGGCGGCATGGTCTTCATCGCCGTCAGAAGTCGCACGTTGGTAATTTTTTTCTCCGTGATCTGCTGCATCAGCAGCGCGTACGCCGGCGCCGTTGTCTCAAACCCGACCGCCGCAAAAACAAACGCCGTATCCGGATGTTTTTCCGCCAGGAGCAACGTGTCGAGCGGCGAATACACCATCTCCACGCGCGCTCCCTCACCTCTGGCCGCAGAGAGGGTTGTCCTGCTGCCGGGCACGCGGATCAGATCCCCGAACGTGACGAGGCAGGTGCCCGGCGTCTCCGCCAGTTCAATGGCTCTGTCCACATACGCTGTCGGGGTGACACACACAGGACAGCCCGGCCCGGAGATCAGCCTTATTTTCGGCGAGAGCATGGCGGGAATGCCGTTCTTCGCGATCGCCGCCGTGTGACTGCCGCACACCTCCATGATCTGCATCTCGGGGCCGTCATAGGCGGCCAGATATTTTCTGATATCCTCCAGATTCACTCCTCAAAGGCCTCCAGCTCCTCAAAAATATCGCGCATCTCATCCGCCTCCTGCTCAGAGACCTTCTGAATGATACAGCCCGCGTGCACGAGCACCATATCGCCCGCCTTCACATCGACGAGCCCGGCGCGCGCATTCACGCGATTGCCGCTGAAGTCCACGACGGCACCGCCGTCTTTTACTTCAATTACTTTTCCCGGAAGTGCAACGCACATACCGTCCTCCTTCTGTTCCTCAAATACTGATACCTCCGGCCCGGTGATGTCTTTGCCGCGATGCCCGGAGATACAGATGCCTGCGCCCGCAGGGCCGCAGATAACACTGATCAGCAGTCGATATCCGCCAGCGCCATCTGTCCAAGCGCGATTCCACCATCACCGGACGGAACCTTCTCATTGATATATACACGGAAGCCTCTTGCTGTCAGCTGGCTCACGATTCTCTGCAGCAGGATCCTGTTGCAGAACGTACCGCCCGAAAGCGCCACCGTGTGCACCTGGATGCCGTTTTCCCCGGCCTCCCAGGATATTTTTTCACACACGTTGACGGTCATCTCGGCCACAGCATCGTGAAATTCCAGTGCGAGTTCGTCCCTCGGCACGCCGCCGTCCACTGCCATGCGCAGATCGCCGATCAGCCGCGAACCGTCGGCAAGCCAGATATCATCCTTATGTTCCATGACAAAGCGCAGCGGGTAACGGCCATTCAGCGGATTCTCCTTCGAATATACGCCGTTCTTCCATTTTCTCTCCGCGCGCTCCGCGGCACATTCCAGCTTTTCCGCACACTCGCCTTCATAGGTGTTAAACTGGCAGATACCGAGCTGAGCCGAAGCCGCGTCAAACAGTCTGCCCATCGAGCCGTTGAAGTGCGTATTGACATTGGCAGCAAGGGCGATTTCGTAGAGCTGATGCATATCCGGATCAAGGATCTCATCAGAGCTCACATGTTCCCAGATCAGCTGTCTGTCCTCGGCATCAATGATGTAGCAGGTCAGTGTCTGAATGGCATTTTTTGAGGACATGTCGCCGCCGAGCATTTTGACCGGCATCAGATGCCCCATTCGCAGGAAATGTCCTTTCCTCTCGACCTGCTTCGGTTCTTCATCATCCCTGTCAAAATAATCGTTCATCGGAATCGCGTGCAGCGTTTCCTGTTCCTTCTTTTCTTCCTGATAGGTGATGGAAAGCTCTTCATCCAAATCACAGAGCATGAATTCCGAGCCCCAGATGGTCCCGTCATCTCCGTAACCTGTCCCGTCAAAGGAAACGCCGATAACAGGCCCCTTCAATCCGTATTCGGCAATCACCGAGGCAATATGCGCCTTATGATGCTGCACCGCTTTGACGCCGGAATCCGTGCTGCCGTCCCCGGCTTCTCCAAACATCCGGATCGCATCGTGATGCGATATGTACGAAGGATGGCTGTCGGCAACCGCTCTCACGGGATGCACGTCCAGCAGGCCTTCCATATGCCGGACGGACACTTCACGCGCGTTGGATGTCTGCACGCCGGAGAGATCGCCGAAATGGGAAGACAGGTATACCACATTGTCTCTGCCCAGAGCAAATACGCTCTTCAGGTCTCCACCAGCGGCAAACGTCGGAACTTTCAGCGGAGCCGGCAGAAACAGCGGAGCCGGAACGATTCCCCTCGCACGGCGGATCACCTGAACGACCTCCCTGGTGGCGCCTCCCTCCAGACCGATCTCTGTCACCTGATAGATGGAATCCTCCAGTGGTGTCACGATCTCGCGGTTATGCGTCAGAATAAAATCAGGGCATCCCTCGGACAGATTTTTCAGCATATCCTCATCACGTGTGATGATGGGCTCACCGCCGCGATTGCCGCTGGTCATGACGAGCGGTCCGAGTTCCTTCACGAGAAGGATCTGCAGCGGATTGCAGGGCAGCATGGCGCCGATCCTGTCCGATTCGCCGCAGATATTATGGGCAAAATCTCTGACGGGATCTGTGGTATTGCTGTAGATCCGCTTAAGAAGAACGATCGGTCTTGCCGGCGAGCGGAGCAGTTCCTCCTCTTTCGCCGATACGGTACAATATGCCCTGATGCTCTCCACGTCCGGAAACATCACAGCAAAAGGCTTGGAAGCCCTGTGCTTGAATCCCCGGAGTCTGCGGGCAGGATCTGAGATATCCGGCCGGAAGACAAAGTGAAAACCGCCGATGTCCTTGACGGCACCTATCCTGCCATCGCGCAGTTCACGGATGCCCTCCTGCAGCGCCGCTTCCCCGTACAGAGGGGCAGATGAATCTTCCGGAGCAGCGCCGTCCGCGGGCTGCGCATCCGCAGTCATAAGCTTATGAGGATCTTCCTCAGATACATTCCGGTAAGCACTTACATTCTCTCTTGTCACACAGCGGAGGACCGGTCCGCAGTCATGACAGGAAATCGTCTGGGCATAGCACCTTGAATTGCCGCATTCCTCATATTCCGCCCGACAGGCCGGACACATGGAAAACTTATGCATTGTCGTCCGTTTACGGTCATACGGCACCCCGGTCATGATGCTGAAACGCGGTCCGCAGGATGCACAGCTGATAAACGGATATCGATAGCGCCGGTTGTCAGGATCCAACAGTTCCCTTTCGCAGTCCGGGCATGTGGGAAGATCCGGCGGCAGAATACGGACAGCCTCCCTGTGTTCCGTGCTCCGGATAATGCTGAACCCGCAGTTTCCTGTCTTTAGTTCTTCACGAAATCCTGTATCACATGTATTCTCTTCCGCAGTCTGTCTGCTCTCACTGTCTTCCCGCACTTCTCCGTCAGTCGCATCTCTCACATCGACGTGATCGATGACAGCGCCGGCCGGAGGCTCTTCTCGCAGCCGCCGTATCAGCTCATTGACGGCTTCCTCATTTCCTGAAGCATGAATGATCACAATGCCGCCCGCATTCCGCACACTTCCCGCAATACCGAGCTGCACCGCCTGCTCCGCCACATAGGGACGGAATCCAACGCCCTGTACCAGACCATATAATGTAATAATCTTCTGAATGCCTGTCTGTTCCACCAGGATGTCCCCCTCTCAGATTCTGTCAGCCTGTAAATTATAATCCCTCTGCACGGGTTTATTCCGATCATGCCATGTCCGCTGTGATCGAATGAGTCCCGCTGCCCCGTATCACAAGAGGGCGCCGCACGAATGCATATGCATGGTACGAACGCCCTCCCTGAACGAGATCAAACTTATTTGCCGGGCGTCTCTGCCGGTTTGCCAGCCCCGTCGGCATTCTCTGCCGCAACAGGCTTTGCCGTCTCCGGCGCCTTTGCCTCTTTTGCCGCCAGAGCTTTCTTTGCCGCCGCGGCCTTCAGTGCTGCCTGTTTCTTTTTCTCGGCTTCCGCCGCCATGGCCTCTGCAGAACGATGATGAAGATCATCATATTTCTCCGGACCGGGTTCCTGATAACCCGGTACCATCGTCAGACACTTCTTGGGGCATTTGAGCACACAGTAACCGCAGGCTACGCAGTCAAAACGGTTGATATCCCAGGTGCCCTCTTTTCTGTCAACTTTGATCGCATCAGAAGGGCAGCTCATCTGACAGATGCCACACGAAATGCACTTATCGATATCGATCTCTATATGTCCTCTGGAGCGGTCCGGATAAACGGCCGGCTCTGCGGGATAATTTCTGGTCACCGGCTTTCTGAAGAGATTCTTCAGCGCCTCACCCGCATATCTCAAGATTGCCATTTCTGGATGCCTCCTTATCTCTCTGTACAGCTGATGCAGGGATCGATCGTCAGAATGAGGATCGGTACATCCGCCAGATCTGCACCCTTCAGTGTCTCTGTCAGACCCGCCAGATTGGCGAATGTCGGGGTACGGAGACGGAAACGATCCAGATATTTTTTACCGCTTGCCTTGGTGTAGTAAATTGCTTCGCCTCGCGGCTGCTCGATTCTCGCCATGTACTCACCGTTCGGCATACCCTTGACCGGCACATTGATGTCTCCCTCAGGAATCTTGCTGATTGCCTGACGGATCAGATCGATCGACTGGTACACCTCTTTGATCCTGACGGTGCAGCGGTCAAAGGAATCACCATTCGTACCCGTGATCGGCTCCATATCCAGATATTTATAGGCTTCGTAGCCGGTCATACGGTAATCAAACGACATGCCGGAAGCCTTGGCGAAAGGACCGCAGCATCCGAGGTCATGTGCCTGCTGTTTGGTCAGCACGCCGACACCCTTCAGACGGGACTGTACCGAGTAATCGTTGACAAAAGCCTTCTCGAGAGGCTTAACTTCTTCCTCAATCTCATCCAGTGACTTCAGGATCTGCTGCATCATTTCCGGCGTGATATCCTTGTTGACACCGCCGATCTGATTGACAGAAAAGATCAGCCGGCCGCCTGCTGTGAGCTCATGCAGGTCAAGGATCTTCTCACGGACACGCCAGCATGCGTAGAACAGGTTCTCAAATCCGAACGCATCGGCCATCAGTCCCATCCAGAGCATATGGCTGTGCATTCTGCCGAGCTCCGCCCAGATCACGCGCAGGAACTTTGCCCGATCCGGAACCTCTACATTCATGATATGCTCAACAGATTCCACATAACCCAGGCCATGACCGAACGAACAGATACCGCAGGTTCGCTCGATCACATAAACCATCTTGTTGAAATCCCGCTTGTCAGCCAGAGATTCAAGACCTCTGTGGACAAAACCGATATTCGGAACAGCCTCTACAACCTTTTCATCCTCGATCACGAGATCCAGATGGATCGGTTCGGGAAGAACGGGATGCTGAGGGCCGAAAGGAATTACGCTTCTTTTTGCCATTACTGTTCACCCTCTTTCCCGTCTGCTGTCTCTGTTTTCTTTGTTTGCGGTGCCTGAATCGCCTGCGCGTTCATCTGCTCACCACGGATCGCTCTCTCGGAGAGCGGGGATGATGCCGCACCGGCATCTCCCGTCGGCACACTGGAAGCCATCTTGGTGCCCGGAATATCCTTGTCGGCCGCCATGGCTTTCATCTCAGCCTTGCGCAGCGGAACAGCCTTCTGTACGATGGCGTTCAGCTCTGCGGAACCTTCCTGATCCGGCTGCTCGGAAGCGCCCGGAACAACCGTTTTCGGCTTGTCCTTTGCGATCTTCTTCTGCCGCACATCCTCCGGGAGCATGGCAGCCCATTTGCTGATGCGGTAGAGCTTGGTATGGTAATCCATGTGCATCATCCGCATGTGAACGCCGTACATGGTCTCCATCTCATTTTCATAGAACGTCGCATAAGGGTAAAAAACACCGATGCTCGGCACTTCCTGATCCAGCTCCACATACACACGGAGCGTGATCATGGCGTAGGTACTCTCGTCAACGAAGGAATAGCTGAGCTCGTAGCGATTGTTGATCCACGCCGCACAGATCTGTGCCAGACGCAGACGACTGTGGCGCATAAACTGCACATTCTCCATGAGATCCTCGAGCTTGATCTCACGGATGGTATCTCTTGGGATTATAATCTTAGGCATTTCCGCTGCCTCCGTTCTTTCTTGCCTTCACCAGAGCGTCATGTTCATCTGACCTCTTCTGGAAAAGTTCTACCGCCTTGACAATTCCGTCGATAATGGCCTGCGGCCGCGCTGCGCAGCCCGGCACATAGATATCTACCGGAATACAGGTATCCACGCCACCGTGAATATTATAGGTATCCTTGAACACACCTCCGGTGCAGGCGCATACGCCTACCGCCACAACGACCTTCGGCCGCGGCATCTGATCATAAAGCTGTTTTACCACCGGCGCACACTGGTCGTTGATTCCACCCGTGACAAGCAGAATATCCGCCTGCATGGGGTCACCGGTATTCACAACGCCGAGCCTCTCCGCGTCATAGACGGGCGTGAGGGCAGCCAGTACTTCAATATCACAGCCGTTGCATGATGCTGCATCATAATGCAGGAGCCACGGCGATCTTTTTACATCTGCCATTATTTTTCCTCCTCAGAATATCAGCATCAGAACAAACAGGTTGACGCCCGCGGAAAGCAGCGTGACGATCCAGGTGATCTCCAGCATCTTCTGCCATTTCATTCTGGCTGAAGCGTTGTCGACAAGAATCTCGAAAAACCACACAATGACGGCAACCACCACAGCGAGAACCCAGCTCCACGGATGTCTGTTGATGATAAACAGTGCCACGACAGCGAGGAGGAATACATTCTCATACCACTCTGTCACCTTGAACAGTGCGAGATTGCGTGATCCCATCTCTGTCGCTATGCCCTGCACGAGCTCCTGATGCGCGTGCTCCGAAGCGGAAAGGTCAAACGGGCTCTTCCGCATCTTGATCGTAAGAATAAAAACAAAGGCGATGAAAACACCCGGCAGGTAGACGATCATGCTGACATCACCTGAGATGATATCGCGTACATTGAAAGAACCGCAGGCAAGGTAGAAGCCGACGCAGGTCAGCAGAACTGACGGCTCATAGGCCATCATCTGCAGGAGCTCACGGTTGCCTCCGATGGTGCTGCAGGGTGAGCTTGTGATCACCGATGCAAAGTACAGGAAGGTCGATGATGTTGACAGAACAAAGAATGTCATCAGAAGATCGGTTCCCGCAAAGAGCATGCAGCCGGTAAAGATCATCATGATGAGGTAGGACGCCAGCATCATACTCTGCGCGCGGTTTACCGCGATGACCTGTTTATGCCACAGTTTATTTACATCAAAAAATGCCTGACGGACAGGCGGTCCGATACGTCTCTGCATACGTGCGGAGATCTTCCGGTCAAATCCGGCGAGATAGCCACCGATCAGCGGTGCCAGAAAGATATAGCAGATGACTGAGATTACACTGCGCATTATACGGCACCTCCTATGATATACAGCATGGTGATGATGATAACCGCTGTCATGAGAAGCTGCGACGGCAGCATCAGTTTCCTCTGACCGATCTTATGAGCAAAGTAGTAATTGGTCAGATACAGTTTCTTCGTATCTCCCTTGGAATCGACAAAAGCATCATTGTTTCCGGTGTTAATGCCGTTCATATAGGAAAGCTTGATATTCGTCGGTGCATTCGCCGCCGCACGGTAAGAGATCAGCGGGATGGCGAAGACAACCATGATGACGATGATCAGGATATAGAGCACCTTCATCGGAAGCACGTCTGTATAGCTGCCGTACATCTCGACGATCATGGGATCGACAAAGACTTTGGAGAGCAGCGGGAAGAGCGCGCAGAGTGCGATCATGAGCACCGCATGGATATTCAGGGAGATCTTCTCGTTCAGTCTCGTAATATCCCTGATCTTTGGCGAATCCGTGGCAGCGATCAGCTTGCCCATCCACTTCGTCCAGTAGAAGGAGGTTGTCGCGGAACCGAAGATAATGAAAAATACCAGCAGGATATTTCTGTCATCAACGGATGCGCGCAGTGCTGACCACTTGGAAACGAGCATGCCGAACGGTGCGAGGAACATACCTGCAATACCAATAAACTGCAGGATGGCAAGCCACGGCAGACGGTAGATCAGTCCGTGGAAGTCCTCAATATCTCTCGTATGCATGGAATTTTCCGTAGCACCCACATCCTGGAACAGCAGCGATTTCGATACCGCATGGAAGATCATGAGGAAAACGGCTGCCCAGATTGTCTCGGTCACACCAACGCCGCAGCATGCGACCATCAGTCCGAGGTTCGAAATCGTGGAGAAAGCCAGCACCTTTTTTGCGTCTGTCTGTGCGATAGCCATGACAGATGCGGCGAAGAACGTAAAACCTCCGACAGCTGCAATCAGCATGCCGGTAACCGTTCCGGACATAGCCGGTGCCAGACGGATGAGCACATAGATGCCCGCTTTTACCATGGTAGCGGAGTGCAGCAGAGCGGATGACGGCGTAGGAGC
>ONKP01000076.1 GCA_900318405.1 uncultured Eubacteriales bacterium
GGATCCCTCGTTGCCACCTCATAAATATCCCTGATCAGTCCCTGTTCATAATTTCCTTCCGTCAGCGGGGTAAAAAATGAAACGAGTTCATTGATTTTCCCGTTCTGATCTCTCAGAGGTACCAGTGTGTTGCGGATCAGCAGATCAGTGCCATCTTTTTTCCGCATGAACATCTGCATCGACTGCGCCTTACCTGTGGCAAACGCAACCAGTGCCGGACAGCTGCCGCCCGGAATTCTGTCTCCGTTCGTAAAAGAACAGCCAAGCGGCATATCCACGCATTTCATGCCCTGCATCTCGGAAGCCGTAAAGCCCAGAAGTTTTTCCGCCTCACGATTCCAGTAGAGAATCTTCTGATCCGGCCGCAGAATATAGCATCCGATCGGCATGGCATCCATCAGTGTCAGCAGCGCACGGTTCTCTTCTGCAGCTTTGTATCCCGACGTATCATCTGCAGCATCAGCCTGGCTGGCTTCGTCCGCAGGATCAAAAATCATCTGCAGCAACTGTTTTCTGATTCTGATCACTTCATCCGCGTACATCACTCTGACTTTCGCGTAGAGTGAACAGGTGACGTCTCCCACCTGACGGATGGCTTCGATACCCTCGCGGATCTGGCGTGCCATATCCAGAAGTTCACGGATCTGGCGTGCCATATCCAGAAGTTCATTGGTGGATACGTAGGGCATCACGACGGCAAACTGCCCGATTCCCACGCACGCCGCTGACCCCACATGATCGACTGCCTGCCGGATCACCTCTGAGCAGGCCTGCGCTGCAGCGTACATGGCATGGCGTCCGAAATCATCCGATATCCGGGTAAATCCCGGAATCCGGAAATATATGACGCCAAAATTCCGCCTGTTCAGCTCATAATCCGCCTCATAGGCGATGAGGTCATCCATAAGCTGTGAAGCCGTTCTGAAATCGGACTGTGCAAACGGACCGGCTGCGTGCACAGCATCACCCGCGCCATGCGACATAATGGAGTCATCCAGAAAATACCCCATCAGCCCTGAGATCTTCCCATCCCGGTAGGTCGGCCACTTGGTCGCCAGAATATCCCGTGGCGTACCATCCACAATACACCTGCCCGGCACATTGATATGGATACTGCCGGTCTTCAGGATCTCGTACTCATCCGTCTGATACATCTCATTATTCGGATGCCAGTCCATATCCTCATCAGTTTTTCCAAGGATATCAGCCATAGAACTAAAGCCGTAGTAATCGAGGAAATACCGGCTTGCGCCAAGGAATCTGCGATCTCTGTCCTTCCAGAAAAGCGGCAGCGGAATGTGAAGCATGAGATCATCCCAGAGCATGGCCTTGACATCCGCTTCTGTTCTTACACCATTACTCTTCTCTGTCAGTGCCGCGTAGGAAGACGCCGTCTCTGACGCAGAGGCATCCACATCCGGCATGGTGATCGCGTAGAGGATCTGCCTTCCGACCGCATTCGGCACAAGAAGAAGTCTGTGCGACATGGGCACAAACCTTCCGACGGCGTCCTGCGTGCGAAACACGCCGGTGATTATACCGTTTTCTGCCTGTTTCAGTCTCTCCGCCATTGTATCCGGATTCAGAAAATCATCATAGCGTTTCCGATCCGCTGGAAAAACAGCAGGCAGCAGCGTCGAATACCCTCCATCAGCATCACAGAGAGGCATGGCATTGCTCTGGCCTGCAGATGCCTCGGTAAAACGAATGCTCTGAACCGTCCTTCTGTCAAGGTCAATGCTGTATATATACCTGCAGAAATAGAGCAGATTCATCAGCATCCTGCTCTTGGCGGAAAACTCCTCAACCGACGTACGGGCATAAATATTGACGGAAAAAATCTTGACATCCTGATATCTGCCGAGCGGCCGATAACGGAGCAGTCTCTCCTGCCCGTGGAACGCCAGGGAGACCTCTCCCGCATGCCACGAGATCACCGCATATTTCGCAGCTTTGTAAAGCTCAAGGCTGGCAGGATTGCGGAGATCGTTGATGATTTTTTCCAGCTCATCCACGTCAGAATAACCATCTTTGTTGATTTGCTGCAGGGCGGGATCATTCATGAAGAGGAAACGGGCTCTGTCCGGCCGGGTCTCCACAATACACAGAGGAATATCCGTCCTGAAATTCACGCGTCCTACGGCATCATAGCAGACCTTCTCGCCGGGGCTCTCAATGCTCATTCCTCTGCTGACGCATTTTTTCAGCATCTCATCGAACGGCTGCGGCTTTCCGAAGTAATAGCCCTGCATCTTTTCGCAGCCGGATTTTTTCAGAAATTCAGCCTGTTCCTTTGTCTCAACGCCCTCTGCCAGCGTCCGGATGCCGATCTTCTTATCCATATCGATCACAGAGGCAATGATATCACGGGAGCGCGCGGTATCGCTGCGCAGAAAGACCATATCCAGTTTCAGGAGGTCGAAGGTATAATCCTTGAGAAGATTGAGTGTGGAATATCCGCTGCCGAAATCATCCATCCAGAGCTCATAGCCGGCATCACGGAAATGGTCAAGCGCCTGCAGGACAGCATTATGATCCGATGTCATAATGCTCTCCGTCACTTCAATATGGAGCATGCGCCGCGGCACATTATATGTCTGCACGAATGTCTCGATCTCATGAAAAATATCGCAGCATAAGAAATCCATTCTCGAGAGGTTGACCGACACCGGGATCTCTGCCACACCGCGGCTGCTGCGCTCCGCAATCTGCATGACTGCCTGACGGATCACGCACAGATCCAGCTTCCAGATCAGCTGCGCGTCCTCCAGCGGACCGATAAAATCAATCGGCGGCAGCATACCCCTCTCGGGATCATTCCATCTGGCCAGTGCCTCCATCCCGCAGATCTTGTTGGATAAGGTGCGGACAATAGGCTGATAATACACTACGATCCATCCGCTGCTGACGGCTTCGTCGATGTGAGAGACGACATATTCTCCATTGCTGCTGTGAGTCTCCGCCGGATGAGCCGAAATATCTACAGAATTATGCATTTCTTCCATTCTCAAATTCCTCCCGTCCTTATGGACCGGATACACAAATCCGTAACTATCATAGCAGAAATATACTGATTCTCACAGCCCTGATTCCCGGCAGCGAGTGAACAGAAAAATCCCCGGCCGGGCAATGCCTGGCCGGGGCGCATATATCCGTTGACATGTCCATTTTTCTGTCACGACTGCATCATCTGATACGTTCTGTTCAGGAAGGTAACGGCCTGTCCTCTGGTACAGGTATCGCCCGGCCCGAATTTACTGCCGCCATAGCCATCTATTATGCCATTTTCCGCGCCCCAGCTGACAGCTGCAGCATAATAGGCTCCGTCAGACACATCCGTGAAATTCTCCTTCTGAGAGGCCTCCGGGGAACCGCACCAGCGCCAGATAAAAGCAGCTGCCGCAGTGCAGACAGTGAGGAAGGTGGAGATGCCGGTCAACAGCTTTTCCCTGTCGATATTTCCGTTGTATATTTTTGCAGACATCACATTTTCCTCCTGATGGCTTTGAAATCCTTAAGCGCCTGCCAGCCGATCTTTGTGATCTTCTTCACGTTGATCGAATTGGTACCACCCTGCCGGGGTTTGAAGGTTATCGGAATGAACCGGACTTTCCTGTGATAATATATGCCAAAAGTAGTGAGCATCACGTTTGGCAGATTATAATCTTCCGGCATTTTCGGAAGGTATTCTCTCAGATAGGCGGCCGTCATGAGACGAAAAGGCGCATTTGAATCCGGAATCGTAACGCTGAAATAGTGTTTCAGTATGCGGCAGAGCGTTTTTTCCACGAAGGCACGGTCATTACCATCTCCGCGCACCGTGCGGTTGCCGAAAACAGCATCATAATTTTTTCTTTCACTCCAGAATGCCTCAAATTCGTCCGGATTCGTCTGACCGTCGGAATCCGTCTGAAAAATATAGTCCGCCCCCTGCTGAAGAGCATACCGATAGCCATAAAGAACGGTCGGCCCGTGCCCACCGTTCGGCTTCGTCAGTGGATGAAGAAGAGGTCGCTCTTTGGCCAGTTCCTCAAGGATTTCATACGTATTGTCCTTGCTCCCGTCATTGATGACGACCAGCCTGGATCTGCCTTTCCCATCATGCCTTTCGACGACCGGATACCAGTCGTCCACTAAATTCTTAATGTTCTCTGACTCATTATAAGCCGGAACTACAATGTACAGACAATCCATACTATCTCCCTCGTATACGCGTTCATCTGACGATGGTTAACCATGATTCACACCGGCATTAAATAACATCCCAAAGACATTATTAAGCCGGCATTCAGGTCTCATTCATGTCATCGGCAGCAGGCGTTTTCCTGAACCATTATATAATATGATGTAGGTGTCATAAGTATGATAACAGTGTCAATAAGTCATTCACCCACTTTTGCACAAGTGCAACGTGGGTGATGACTTTTGACACTGTTATCA
>ONKP01000004.1 GCA_900318405.1 uncultured Eubacteriales bacterium
ATTTAAACTTTTGAATTTTCGAGGATGTGTTCTACTGTTCAGTTGTCAATGTTCATCTGTGTCCTGAAGGCTTTTGTTTACTGCCCTCAACGACAGCTTATTCATAATACTTCGGAGGTCTTTGGTTGTCAACACCTTTTTTTATTTTTTTAAATTTTATCACTACGTTAACGCGGTGAAACGTCTGCTTCAAGTTTTCCAAAGAAATCGCCAAGCATTTCCTGCATCTCGCTGAAATTTTCTGCCGTGTTGATTTTTCTCCTCAGGGCGGCAGAGTCAGGATAACCCGCCGTGTACCAGGAGACATGCTTCCGCATCTCCCTGACAGCTATTCTCTCTCCCTTGCATTCGATCATCATCGCCGCATGGCGCAGAATCGTATCCTGAAGTTCCTTCACTGTTGGACCGGGAAGTTTTTTTCCGGACGCCAGCCATGCACTTGTCCTGGAAAAAATCCACGGATTACCCTCTGCAGCCCTGGCGATCATCACGCCATCGGCGCCTGTCTCCCGGATCATTTTTTCCGCATCCTCCGGTGAACGGATATCCCCGTTCCCGATCACGGGAATGGATACTGCCTCCTTTACCTGCCGAATCACATTCCAGTCAGCTTCTCCGGAGTAAAACTGCGATCTCGTTCTCCCGTGCACCGCAATAGCTGAAGCACCCGCATCTTCCAGTATTTTTGCCACCTCTACGGCATTGATATGCTCTTTATCAAACCCAGTGCGGATTTTCACCGTCACAGGCTTTTTCACTTTTTTCACAACAGCAGAGATAATCCGGCCTGCCAGTTCAGGATTTTTCATCAGGGCAGAACCCTCACCGTTGTTAACGACCTTGGGGACCGGGCAGCCCATATTAAAATCAAAGATCTCAAAGGGTCTGTCCTCGATCATGGCCGCAGCCTCGGACACATCCTCCGGATTGCTGCCAAAAAGCTGCAGGGAGACCGGATGCTCCCGTTCATCCGTTCGCATCAGATCTTCCGTGTTTCTGTTATGGTACAGAATTGCCTTGGCGCTGACCATTTCCGTGCAGACCAGTCCCGCACCGTGCTCATGGCATAAAACACGAAATGGCAGGTCTGTTACGCCTGCCATCGGTCCGAGGATTACCGGATTTTCTATCGTCACCGCACCTATGTGCAGCGGTTTCCATGCAGAGATCAAAATTTTCCTCCCGAAAAAACTTTATAGAACATCTCCAGCGACTCAAACAGCTCGCGCTTATCCTCGCGAAGTTTCTTCACTTCAAGGCCGGCATTGATATCATCATACTCAGCATCCATTTCGTCTGCCTCTGTTGTTATCTTCAGACTGCCATCCTCATCAAAAGCCAGTGTCATGATTCCGCCGCAGGTCTCTGTAAATGTAACACACATGATCTGCAGTTCATCCTTAATGCGCTGCGGAAGAATGGAAAATTCGTCATTGTTAAAATAATATTTGCGGTCATAATGATTTGCTCCGCAGAGCACAGTTTCTGCCATCTCGCTTATCCTCTATTATGATATAGGTGTCATTAGTATGATAACAGTGTCAATAAGTCATTCACCCGCTTTTGCACAAGTGCAACATGGGTGATGACTTTTGACACTGTTATCATAATATCTGCTTCTCAACCTGACTGTAACGTCAGATCCTTCTGCACGGCCATCAGGTATATCCGTAAATTCCGCGCACGGATACCTCGCCCGAATATACGTGGACAACCGTGCCGTCATCCCGGCGCACCAGCAGATCACCGGCATCATCGATACCCAGTGCTGTGCCGTTAAATGCCCCGCCCGGATCGAACACTCTTACTTTTTCATGGATATTGACCAGCATCCGTTCATAAGTTGCCCGCAGTCCGGACATATCCTCGGTCTCAAGAAAAGCCCGGTAATAATCCCGGAACTCGTTCAGGACCACAGCTGCTGTACGCGGCAGAGATTCCTCCCTGCCGGTCTCAAGCCGGATCGAAGAAGCCTTGCTTCTGAGCTCCTCCGGAAAATCCGTCATATTCACATTGATCCCAATGCCTATCACGACCCAGGAACCATCCGATGCCGTTTCCGTGAGAATACCGCAGAGCTTTTTTCCATGGATGACCACATCATTCGGCCATTTGATTCCCACAGGCAGGCCCATAATTTTTCCGAGCCCATCCGCCGCTGCCATACCCATGACAAGCGTCAGCATGGACAGATGCTCCGGCCGGACAGACGGGCGCAGAAGAACGCTCATGGATACTGATGTACCCGCCGGGGATTTCCACACACGTCCGAGGCGTCCCTTGCCTGCCGTCTGTTCATCAGCCAGGCACACCGTCAGATCCGGTGCACCCTCTTCAGCCAGTCTTTTTGCCCATTCATTTGTCGAATCCATCTCGGCAGCATGATACACTGTCCAGTCATCCGATTCGAGATCCTGCTTTATTTCCTCCGTAAAATCCACTGTCAAACCTCTTACTGCTGCTTTTACATTACTTCCGGTATTTACCGTCAGTTCAGCCTCTGCCTTTTCCCATCGTCTCGCTCATGACGATCCTGTCGGCGCCGAGCGTGGCCGCCATAACAGCCTTGATCGTATGCATGCGGTTTTCCGCTTCCTGGAATACGAGGGACCGATCCGACTCAAAGACCTCATCCGTCACTTCCATATCGTCGAGGCCATATTTTTCATGAATCTCCTTGCCGATCTTCGTTCCGAGATCATGGAAGGAAGGCAGGCAGTGCAGAAAAACAGCTTTGCTGCCGGCATTCTCCATTACCTCGGAGGTCACTTTGTAAGGCGAGAGATCATTGATTCTCTCTGCCCATACTTCATCCGGCTCACCCATGGAAACCCATACATCCGTGCAGATCACATCCGCGTCGCGCACTGCCACATCGACGTTCTCTGTCAGCGTGATCGTACCGCCGCTCGTCTCGCAGAAGTTCTCACACTCACCCACCAGCTTTGCATTCGGGAAATATTTCTCCGGCGCGCAGGCAGTAAAGTGCAGGCCAAGCTTGGAGCAGGCCACCATATAGGAATTGCCCATATTATAACGCGCATCACCCATATACACGAGCTTCAGGCCCTTCAGTTTACCGAAGTGCTCGCGAATCGTCAGCATGTCGGCAAGCATCTGCGTCGGGTGATATTCGTTAGTGAGTCCGTTCCACACCGGCACATCGGAATATCTGGCCAGCTCTTCCACGATCTCCTGACCAAATCCCCGGTACTCGATGCCCTCAAACATGCCGCTCAGTACGCGCGCCGTATCCTTGATGCTCTCCTTTTTACCGATCTGCGAGCCTGTCGGATCCAGATAAGTGGTCCCCATGCCGAGATCATGCGCGGCAACCTCAAAGGAACAGCGGGTCCGCGTGCTTGTTTTTTCAAAAATAAGCGCCACATTTTTTCCGCGGAGATAATCCACGAGAATACCCTTCTTTTTCTTCTCTTTGAGTTTTGCTGCCAGATCCAGCAGATAGATAATCTCTGCCTCTGAATAATCCTTTAATGTAAGAAAATCTCTTCCCCTCAGATTCATGTTGGCTCCTTTCGTCCTGTATCTGTGTGTAGACTGTACAGCGCCGAGACCATACATGTATAGATCCCGGCTGTTTTATCGATTCACGCTTTCCACAGTCGGTACGTGCACATCATCTCTTCGAATCGCACACAAAATTGTCACACAAATGGTGTGCAAAATCCTAATGTAGTTTCGAAGGTAACAATATATCAGATTATAAAAAAAATAACGCGACAATGCAATGCCGGCCCGCTATGCGGACCGGCATGATTATCCCGTTATCTGGTCATGCAGATATACCATTGTTTATGATTTCGTTATCTGGTCATGCAGATATACCATTGTTTATGATTTCGTTATCTGGTCAGACAGAGAAAATTTATTTATGAGTTTCTCATCTTGTAAGGCAGATATCCTTCTGTTTATCAATAGAACGTCTGGCCGTCGATTACTTTTCCGCTTCCCTGTCCTGCATGGAAATGATACAGACCGCCGGTAGGATCACTGCCATTGAGGGCATCCTGTGCAGCTGAGTAGCAGGATGCAGGTACGCCGTTAGCAAGCGCACGGGCAAGTACGCCGCTGCTGGCCGGTGTGAACTGTCCGGACTGATAAATGACGCCGCTGATGCTGTTCGGATAGGAAACGCTCTTGACACGGTTCATTACGACCGCACCTACAGCCACCTGACCTTCATAGGTCTGGTTGCCTGCCTCGCAGTAAATGATCGATGCGAGGAGATCCAGATCCGAACTGCTAACTGACGTTGCTGCGGAAGCATCCGTTGATGCCTGTGCCGCTGCTGTACTGCCGGTATCAGCAGACTGCGCTGCTGTACTGCTGTCCGCAGCTGATGAATCATCTGCTGAAGCGGTTGTCGCAGCTGCAGCTGAAGTATCATCAGATGACGGATAACTGTCAATGATCATATCCCCGTCGGTATCCTGCGCTCCCTCTGCGATGGCTGACAGATACTCCTGATATTCATCCGGGGTCAGCGCACAGTGCGTATCGTCTCCGGCTTTCAGCCAGTCGGCAGATACATATCCTGTTTCTCCATCGTAATCTACTTTGTACCATCCATCCTGATAGCCGAGCAGATGAAGTTTCTCATCCTCGCTGTACTGTCCGATGATGTCGTTGTCCAGTCCCGCTCCGCTTCTCACGTTCAGTACCGGTGCGGTAACCATCGCATAAGAAGTGTAATTCTCTGAGCTGAGCAGTGTATCTACATCACTGCCGGTGGCAAGAAGATCCGAACGGACATAGCCGCTGACATTTCCCGAGGTAATTTCTGTCCATCCGTCTTTTTCACCGATGACCTCAGCGACACTTCCCGGATAAAACACACCGACGATATCGCTGTTAATATCCGCATCAGAGCGCACATTGCAATAGCTTTCATCTTCTACATTGGCAACGGCAAATCCGCTGTATACATCTGATGTCGTTGAAGCCGTGAGAGAATCCTGTACAGAATCTGCGTCCGCATAGATCGGACATACTGATGCCGCTGTGATAGCCAGTGCGGCTGCCGCAGCGGTGATTGGCTTGGCTGCTTTCATTCATAGTCCTCCACAAATTGCTGAAGCATTTCTGCAAAAGTCCATTACATTTGTTATGTAAATGTTCTAAATTTTGCAAAAGTGTTACGATTTGTTACGGACGAAATTATAGCATGTATATTCCGGTGTGTCAACACCATCCACTTTTCACCCACTTTAGCCGTGATTCTCCGGTTCTTCGTCCCATTTTTCGCGGCATCATGTGGTTATATTTGCACACGTCTACCACATTTAGTTTTTTCATGCAATGTAACAATTTGAACAGGATGTAAAACGAATAATAAAAAAAGGATATGGATCAGGAAATACGCAAAAAAATTCCGCAGAAAATCATCCGATCGTTTTTTCGAAACGGATGGTTTCTGCGGAATTCTCTGTCAACACCGAAATGTCACACGTAAAGCAAACCGGGATGGTTTGGTTCAATCATGGCGCTGTGCATGTGCCTCATACATCAACAGAGCTGCTGCAACAGCTGCATTGAGTGATTCCACTTTTCCCTCCATGGGAATACGGATCCGCACGTCTGCACATGCTGTCAGTTCATCTGACAGCCCGTTGCCTTCATTACCGATCAGAAAAGCAGTCCCTCCGCGATAATCTTCTTTCACGTAGGAATTCTTACCGGACAGGTGTGCGGCAAAACTTCTCACGCCGCGTTCTTTCAGCCAGTTCATCAGCTCAGGAAGAGACGCCTCTCTCCTGACCGGTACGCGAAATATAGAGCCCATCGTCGAGCGCACAACCTTGGGCTGGAAGCAATCCGCCGTTCGGCCGCTCATAAAAACGCCGGTCACACCGGCTCCCTCCGCCGTGCGGATGATCGTCCCCACATTTCCCGGATCCTGGAGATCCTCGAGCACAAGAACGAGCGGTGCATCATGACCGAGGAGCTGTTCCCTCGAATACGTCGGTATCGCAGCTATGGTGAGTATGCCCTGCGGCGTCTGCGTATCACACATCTGACGAAAAATACGGTCGTCCACCATTTCGGCGGTGCATGGCATTTTGCCGTCATGATCATTCCCGCTCGCGTCCGCTGCCTCCGGCGGCAGCGCTACCCCCTCCTCAAGGAGGAGACGTCGATGCGCGGGATCCTGTAAAAAAGAGGCTGACACGTATACCTGTCTGCGAAGTTCAGCCGGAATTTCACGGAAAATCCGGATTCCCTCTGCCGGAAAACAGGCTTCATCCCTTCGGGCCCGCGCCTTTGTATTCAGCTGGATCACCCGTTTGATCTGCGGGTTGGAACTGCTAGTGATCATATGTATACCTTATGCTTTTTATATACCAAAGCAGCAGATAATTCCACGCGTCGCATCGTACCAGCCCCATATCATAATTGAACTGATGCCACAGCACGTTTGAAACCTGCCGCTCCGCTGCTTCGCACGGCCAGAACTGCCCGCCTGTCGATAGCTTAATACTAAAAAACAGCATGCCACAGGCATCGCCCGACCCTCACAGGATGTGCGGATGGGTAATGGCCGGGCATGCTGCCGTCATCATTACTTAAGTACGTAGTTGTAAGAAAGCGTCTTGGCCAGCTCAACCTCATACTCGGAGAGGGTCTTGGTCATAGCCAGTGCTTCGTTGATGTCATAATCTACAAACTCGCCGTTCTTGTAGGCAACGACACGTTTATTTTTGCCTGCGAGGAGCAGATCAACGGCATACGCGCCCATGATGGTCGCATACATACGATCCTTTGCTGTCGGGGAGCCACCACGCTGCATATGTCCGAGGATGGTCGCTCTCGTTCCGATGCCGGTCGCGGCCTCAATTCTCTTTGCCATAGCCTGAGAATGGCCGATGCCCTCGGCATTGATGATGATATGATGCTTCTTGCCCTTCTTACGGGTCTCAATGATATGATTGATGATCGTCTGCTCATCATAATCATACTTCTCAGGAAGAAGCACATCCTCCGCACCGGAGGCGATGCCGCACCAGAGTGCAATGTATCCGGCATTGCGGCCCATAACCTCTACGATGCTGACTCTCTCATGAGATGTGGAAGTATCACGAACCTTATCGATGGCTTCCATGGCTGTATTGACCGCGGTATCGAAACCGATCGTGTAATCCGTGCAGGCGATATCCAGGTCGATCGTTCCGGGAATACCGATGGCATTGACACCGGCATTTGCGAGCTTCTGTGCTCCGGCGAAGGAACCGTCGCCGCCGATGACCACAAGGCCGTCGATGCCGTGACGATTGCAGGTGTCAACCGCTTTCCTGATACCTTCATCCGTCCGCATCTCAGCGCATCTCGCTGAATACAGGATTGTGCCGCCGCGTCCGATGATATCAGAAACCGCCTTGGCATCGAGGTCAATGATCTCATCATTGATCAGTCCGTCGTAGCCTTTAAGAATCCCCTTGACCTGCAGGCCCTTGCCGATCGCACGACGTGTTGCAGCACGGACAGCCGCATTCATGCCCGGCGCATCGCCGCCGCTAGTAAGGATACCGATTGTTTTTACTTTCTTATTTTCAGCCATGACATGCCTCCACTGGATAATGTCCCTGTTTCCGGTTTTTCAGAAAACCACAGGTGAACTAATGTCATTAGTATATCATGCAAAATCAGTTTTAATATTAAATCTGTCTTTTTCTCCATGTCAATATGCGGTTGTCAAAAAAATAACATGACTATCCTGTCATTTTGACCAAACTGCACATCCGCAGCAGGTTTATCTCCCGGGAAGTCCTTTCTCCACTGCCTTCACGTTTTCTTCTCCGAACATCTGCCGCAGTGCATCAAAAATACCGATTTCGCTCTGCGTGTCTGCGCCCTTCGGCAATTTTCTGACCGCACGTTCCTTCTTCAGAAAGATGACGATCGTATCTCTGCCAGGATGCTGCGTCATCAGTTCCGCCAGCTGCTTCTGACCGTCAGCATCCGCCTCGTATGCCGCGAGGTCCGGATACTGGATCCACACCTCTCTCGGCACATCGGAAAAAGGAATGACATCCTCCAGGAAAAGTCTGGCGGCGCTTTCATCCTCCACCGATACCCGTCCGCGGATAAACACTCTCGCGTCCTCATTAAGCTTCGATCCGAACTTCTCAAAGCTCCTGGGAAAAACAATCACGTCGATCGTTCCGAGCAGATCTTCGAGCGTGACATAGGCCATGGCCTCCTTTTTCGCCGTGTAGCGGACCTGCTTCTCCGTGATCAGGCCGCCGACCACGACACGCGCATTGTCCTGCACATGCGGCCGGCCCGTATCCTCATCCTGGCGGAAATCCGTGGAAACCGCCGTCACGCATTTTTTCCACTTGTCCGCGTAGCGGCGGAGCGGATGCCCGCTGATATAGATGCCGAGTACCTCCTTTTCCATCGCGAGCTTCTCGTCATCCGGGAATTCGCCGACATCGGGCAGACGGATCTCAAAGGACTGCCGCTCTTTCGCCGGCATGATGTCGAACAGGGACATCTGCCCCGCCATGTTGTCCTTCTTTTCCCGGCTGACCTGATCCATGAGGAGCCCGTATACCTGCATAAACTGCTTTCTCGTGCCGCCGAGGCCGTCGAGAGCACCTGCCTTGATGAAATTTTCCATGGTTCGCTTGTTCATGGACCGGCCGTTCAGCCGTTTGCAGAGATCCTGAATGCTGTGAAATGCCCCGGCCCTGTCGCGCTCCAGAACAATATCATCCATGACCGGCTTTCCGACGCCCTTGATGGCCGTAAGGCCGAAGCGGATCTTCCCGTTCTCGACGGAAAAAGCTGCGTAGCTCCGGTTGATGTCCGGCGGAAGGATCTCTATACCCATCTCACGGCACACATACATATACCGAGCGCACTTGTCCGGATTATCTATGACGGACGTCAGCAGTGCCGCCATGAATTCCACCGGATAATAATAGCGGAGCCAGGCGGTCTGGAAAGAGACGACCGCATAGCAGGCCGCGTGCGATTTGTTAAAAGCATATCTGGCGAAGTCGATCATGGAGTCGTAGATCCGGTTGGCTGTTTTTTCATCGATGCCGTTATGCACACAGCCCGGAATGCCTCTCTCCGCGTTTCCGTACACGAAGGTCTGGCGCTCCTCTTCCATGACATGCATTTTTTTCTTGGACATCGCACGGCGGAGAATATCCGCGCCGCCGTAGGAATAACCGGCCAGCGAGCGGACGATCTGCATGACCTGCTCCTGGTAGACAATGCATCCGTAGGTGGCCTTGAGGATCGGTTTCTCCTCAGGACATTCATAGTGCACGAGGTCCGGATTATTTTTTCCCTTGATATAATCCGGGATAAAATCCATCGGACCCGGCCGGTAAAGCGCAACGCCGGCGATGATGTCCTCCAGCGTCTGCGGCTTCAACTCCTTCATAAAGCTCTTCATGCCGGAAGACTCGAGCTGGAAGACGCCCTCGCACTTACCCTCGCCGATCATCTTCATGACCTTCGGATCGTTATAATCGATGGCGGCGAGATCGATCTTCTGGCCGGTCCTCTTCTCAGCCATCTGCACGGCATCCTGGATCACCGTCAGCGTGCGCAGGCCCAGGAAGTCCATCTTCAGCAGACCGAGCTCTTCGAGCTCCGTCATGTTGTACTGCGTTGTCACGGTTCCATCTACGGCCGTCTGCAGCGGCACAAATTCATCAACCGGCTTGGAGGAGATGACGACGCCGGCCGCGTGCATGGAGGTGTGGCGTGGCAGTCCCTCCAGCTTCATGGCCATGTCGATCAGGTGATGCACTTCCTGATCTTCCTCATATCTCTTTTTCAGCTCACGGTTCTCTTCCAGAGCCCCTTTGATGGTGATGTTCAGCTCATTCGGGACCATCTTCGATATCTCGTTGCAGAGGGCATAAGGCAGATCCAGCGCACGGCCCACATCGCGGATGGCGTTTTTTGCCGCCATCGTTCCGAAGGTGACGATCTGTACGACACATTCCTTGCCGTACTTTCTCACTACATAGTCAATGACCTCCTGCCGCCGCTCATAGCCGAAATCCACGTCGATATCAGGCATGGAGACTCGCTCAGGATTCAGGAATCGCTCAAACAGCAGGTCATAGCGGAGCGGATCCAGTTCAGTGATATTCATCGTATAGGAGACGATCGAGCCTGCGGCAGAGCCACGGCCCGGTCCGACCGGGATGCCCGCTTCCTTCGCGAAATGCACATAATCCCATACGATCAGAAAGTAATCCACGTAGCCCATGTGGTGTATGGTATTCAGTTCGTAGCGGAGACGTTCGCGGATGACCGCCTGCTTCTGCGCGGCTGCATATTCTGCCTGCGTGTCAGCAGTTCCCGTTTTCCCCATTCCTGCTGTGCTGACTGCACTCGTCTTCTCCTGCTCAGCTAAACGGACAGTTTCCGTCGTCTCATGTTCATTCACACTGGCAGCTCCCGATTTCGCCAGCCCTGCGCCGCCGACATTTCCGTCTGTTTCCTCGTCCGGTGCCGGGTCCCCCGGGTCAAAGCCGTACAGCTTCTTTGTGCCTTCCCGGCAGAGATGCTTCAGGTAGGTCCACGAGGTATATCCCTCCGGCACCTCATAATGCGGCAGCTTCAGCTCATGAAACTTAATCTCGACATTGCACCTGTCCGCGATTTTCTGCGTATTTTCCAGCGCTTCCGGCGCATAGGGAAAAAGCGCAGCCATCTCCTCTTCGGATTTCACATAGAACTGCCCGCCCTCATAGCGGAGCCGCTCCGTGTCGGATACTTTTTTCCCGGTCTGGATGCAGAGAAGGATATCGTGCGCATCTGCATCCTCCGCCCGCGTATAGTGGCAGTCGTTGGTGCAGATAAGTTCAATCCCCGTCTCCCTGCTCATTCGGAGCAGCTGCGGATTCACCATCTGCTGCTGCGGAATACCGTGATCCTGCAGCTCCAGGAAAAAATTACCATGGCCGAAGATCCGGTCGTAGCGAAGTGCGGCCTCTTTGGCCTTCTCATACTGCTGGGCAGCAAGATTGACGGCGACCTCGCCGGCAAGGCAGGCCGACGAAGCGATAATGCCCTCATGATATTTTTCAAGAATATCCAGATCCACCCGTGGCTTGTAATAGAAACCCTCGGTGAAGCCCCTGGACACGATGCGGATCAGGTTGTTATAACCTGTCATGTTCTCAGCCAGGAGAATCAGATGGTAATAGCGCTCATCTCCGGCTGACCCGGATTTGTCAAACCGTGAGCCGGGAGCCACGTATACCTCGCAGCCGAGGATCGGTTTAATCCCCTGTGCCAGACATTCCTTATAAAACTGAATGCAGCCGTACATCACGCCGTGATCCGTGATGGCTGCCGCATTCATACCAAGCTCCTTCACCCGGGCCACATAGTCTTTGATCTTGTTGGACCCGTCGAGGAGCGAATATTCTGTATGTGTGTGAAGATGTACAAAGCTCATGAAGAAGAGATCTCCTCCCTGCGTTTCTGTTACGACTGCGGAGCTTTCGTGTGCTGAAAAAGCAAAGGTTGTCAGTCGGGTCGACTGATACGGATTCTGCCATCCGCTTTTTCCACGCGGTGTTCCTTCATCAGATGTCCGATGGCGCGTTTGAAGGCAGCCTTTGACAGGTGGAAGGTATCTTCGATCAGCTCCGGAGAAGCCTTGTCATCGAAGGGCAGCTCTCCTCCCCTGTTCTGAATCACGGAGAGCACCGCCTCCGCATCGGTGTTGATCAGCTCATAAGATTTTTCCCTGGACGCCAGCGTGAGCTTTCCGTCAGGCAGAACGCGTGAGACACGGAATTCCGCCCGCATGCCCGGCTGGTAGACCTGTCTGCCGCTGTTTTTGGGAAAAAGAGCCGAGTAGCAGTCATCCACAGCCACGAATGTGCCGAAATTTTTACTCGTCTCATAGACGAGACCGTTCACGATACTGTCCTTCTCATAAGGGGAGTCCGTGCGGAGATAATGGTATACCTTCATGGTGGCACAGAGCCGGTTGCTCTTGTCGAGGTAAAGCGCGCAGAGCACACTGTCGCCGGCCTTTACCTTATACGTCTGCTCATGATATGGAAGCAGAAGATCCTTCTCAAGTCCCCAGTCGAGAAAGGCACCGACACGGTTCACATCTTTGACGGTGAGCAGTGCCGTTCCGCCGCCGATGGTCAGCGCCGGTTCACGGGTCGTGGCGATCATCCTGTCCTCTGAATCCCTGTAAACGAATACCTCCAGCGGATCACCGATTTCACATTCCTCCGGAAGCTCCTTCGCCGGAAGCAGCACCTGATGATCCCGGCTCGCTTTGGGATCGTCGGACAGATATGCCCCAAAATCCATGGTTTTCAATACTCTTAATGTCTGTTTCTTTCCAAGTTCCAGCATATCCTCTCCTGCAGCGGGGCTGTTCCCTCTCATCCGCTCTTTTTATTCCTTTGTTTTTTCGCATGTCATCTCGCAGATAAAAAATACACTGCCGTCTTTCTGATCCGTGAATTTCACACAGACCACGTTGCCATCCGTCTGCACCCAGGGCACAAGGATATCGCCCAGCAGTGCTGATTTTTTCCATTCCGCCCGCAGGGCATGCATCTCCCAGCCGGTCGGCAGATAATTTCTCGCCAGACGCACATACTGGGCGTTGTTCACATGACCGTTGGTGTCCAGATACTCCCATACAGCCGGGAAAGACATTTTTTCTTCCCAGGTTCCCTGGGGGCGCACCTTTCTCTTGCCGGTATCTACTGTCACATCAAGATCCGGATCCAGTCCGTAAGCTTCCTGCTCTCTGGGAATATTCATAGGCACCTGATTCCTGAGATCCATGAATACCCACTCAGAACGCGCCGCCGCCAGGAGCTGTCCGTCTGATCCCGTGATTTCAAAGTAACGGTGTCCGACCGGACCGCGAAACTTTGTGGTCCACGTTGCCGTTGAGATCTCCTGATTGTAGGCCGGATAGGTCAGGATCTTCAGCTGCATGTCTGTGATCACCCACGCCTGCCCCAGCTGCCTGTTGCGCATCATGCCGATGCCGGAGTCCTCGCTGTGAAAAGTCGCGCAGTCCTGCAGATTATTCAGCAGTGCATAGGGGGTCATATGTCCGGTCTCGTCCACTTCGCTGAAGCGGACTCTCTCTCTGAAGAAGTATTTTCCCATGGCGGCTTTCCTCCATAACGAAAGGAGCGGTTACACATGAAGTGTAACCGCTCCCGAAGAGCTGGGCTACCTGGATTCGAACCAGGAAATGACGGAGTCAGAGTCCGTTGCCTTACCGTTTGGCGATAGCCCAATTCGTAACAACATGTGCTATTATAGTTTATGCTTTTTAAAAATGCAAGATGTTTTTTTTATTTTTTAAATTTTTGTTATTATGATCTTCTGTCTGTCCGCGTAAGTGTTTCCGGCTGCACAACTGCTTCATGATCCGCTGATCAGTCAGACACATGCCCGGATTTGTTCTCCTTTGGCTGGCGAAACAGCACCACCAGGCCGGCCACTGCCACTGCCCCCTCTGCCACTGGCAGCAGGAAACTGTACGTCGATGGATCCAGCGTCTCCACCCGAAATCCATATGCCAGAACGATCGTCCAGAGGTTCAGTGCCGCATGCGCTGCCACGCAGACTTTCAGATTTCTGCTCTTCTCATAGATCGCGCAGACCAGAAGTCCGAGGAAAAACGCATAAATAAACTGGATCATGTTGCCATGATACAGTCCGAAAAGCAGGGAAGAAACCAGAGCACCCACGCGCGAGCCGGCGTAGACCCTGATCCGGCGATAGATCAGACCGCGGAAAACAATTTCCTCGCAAAGAGGTCCCAGGACAACGACGGAGAGAATCAGCAGCACAATATTCTGATCCGCAAAGGACGTATTGTAAGCGGTTCCGTAACGGGTAAAAATATGGCTCAGCCCCGTATAACCGATCACACAGCTCACGACGCTGCCCCAGCACACCGTTGTCACGACCGCGAGTACATATTCTCCCGCCTTCCATATCTTTTCGTCGTGTCCGAAACGCATATTGTCGAAGCGCATATACCGACGCATCATGATCAGCGTCAGCACGTAAAAAACAATGGTGCTGATGATAGACGCCGAGGGTACAGCATCCGTCACGCGGTCCGGATCATATACGCCGGTCACAAGGCCCGCCATCAGGATCACAATAACATCAGCCAGGATCAGCAGAAGGATCGTGATGATAAACGGCGTGATGATATCGCGGATTTTCTGACCCGTCGTGAGGACAGTCTGCGTATTATTTTTTTGCTGATCCGTCTGCTTCAGACGCTTCCTCTGTTTCATGCGTATGTACACTCCCGGCACATTAACAGCTTAGCAGCATCCGCCTTAGTTCCGGCACATCGGCGGCAATGGCATCAGCCCCTGCCGCTTCAAATTCCTCCCGTGTTCCGTAGCCATACAGGACACCGCTCGCACGCACACCCGCCTGATGTGCACCGATGATATCGTATTCGCGGTCACCGACCATGACGGCATCCGCTTTGTGTGCATCGAAGCCCAGTGTTTCCAGCACATGTCCGATCAGGTGTGCCTTATCTGTCTTTGTCTCGTCCATATCCGCAGCGCTGATCACATCGAAGATTTCCGTCATGCCGAAGTGATCAAGGATCTGACCGGTAAAATAGGCCGGCTTTGATGTGGCAACCGCAAGCAGCCATCCCGCTGCCTTCAGATCATGCAACAGCTCAGGTATGCCCGGATATACGACATTTTCAAATTTCCCTGTATCATCATAGCGCTCGCGGAAAAAATCCACGGCCCTGTCCGCCTCATCTGCGGTCATCGGTCCTGTCTTCATAAACTGCGAATTGAGCGGCGGTCCGATGAAGGAACGCAGGGTTTCTTCCGACTGTTCGGGCCATCCCATCTGCAGGAATGCATGATTTACGCATTTCATGATACCCGGTCCGCTGTCCGATAACGTGCCGTCGAGATCAAAAATCGCAAGCTTTGCCATGCATTTACCCCGTTCTTTCCCGTCTCAGCCTGTCTGTCAACACAATACATGCATTTTCCAGTTTTCAGGACAACTTGCACCATCTGTCCGCGCAGTTGACGAAATCTGAGAATTTATGAAGTATTTTATTCATTGAATGTACCTGAGCTTACATACGATCAGGTGCCGAGAAGCCCAGCACATCGATCGCGTCCTCCAGCACATTTTTTACCAGACGGATCAGGCTGATCCATGATTTTTTCCGTGCCTCATCCTCTTCTGCGAGAATCTTCGTCTCATGATAGAAGCTGTTAAAGTCGTTGGCGAGCTCGTAAATGTAGGCGCAGAGTCTGTGCGGAGCATAATTCTCCCACGCTTCCTCCAGAGCCTCATTGTAGCGCGCCGTCTGCAGCATCAGCTTCTTCTCCGGATCACCGGCAGGTGCCAGAATCGCACCGTCAGTTGCGGAAGCGCCCTGCTCCTCGTAGCGGCTGAGGATGGACTTGATACGCACGATCGTATACAGAATGTACGGGCCGGTATTTCCCTCAAAAGAGGTAAATCTGTCCACATCAAAAATATAGTCCTTCGAAGCCTGGTTGGAGAGATCGCCGTACTTGAGTGCCGAAAGCCCAACAACTTCTGCCGTCTCCCCCGCGTCCTTATCGCGCACGCTCCTGTTCTCGACGATCTTCTTGTACATCTCATCGTCGATATCACGGATCAGATTTTCCAGGCGCATAACGCCGCCCTCACGGGTCTTGAAGGGCTTGCCGTCTTTCCCGTTCATCGTACCGAATCCAACAAAGGTAAACTTCGTATCCGGGCCGACCAGTCCGCATTTTCTCGCGCAACGGAAGGTCTGGATGAAGTGCATCTCCTGCCGCTTGTCAACGACGTAGATGATCTCGTCCGGATGATAATCCTCTTCCCTCTGCACGATCGTCGCCAGATCCGTTGTGGTGTAAAGAGATGCGCCGTCCGACTTCAGGATCATGCACGGCGGCACCTCCTTCTGGTCGGTCGGTTCAGCGACGTCTACGATCAGAGCGCCCTGATCCATGTAGGCGTAGCCGTCATTTTTCATCTTCTCCACCATCGGTGCGATATACGGCTGTGCGTCAGATTCTCCCTTCCAGAGGTCAAAATGAACGTCCAGCTTCTCATAATTTTTCTTCAGATCGGTGACGGAAACCTGCATGATATGCTTCCAGAGCGCCATATAGCCGCGGCGTCCTCTCTGGAGCTCCGCTGTGGCCTCCAGTGCCTTTTCCTTATAGGCGGGATCTTCTTTGGACTTGCCGCTCGCGCAGGGATAGATCTCCTCCAGTTCACTGATGGTGAACGGCGCCTCCGCCGGATATTCTCCCGTATAGCTCTCATCAAAGTACGGGAGATCCGGTTTTCTCTCCTGAAGTTCCGTGATGATAAGACCCATCTGCAGACCCCAGTCTCCCAGATGCACATCACCGATCACCCTGTTGCCAAGTCTCCGTCCCATTCGCTTAATCGACTCACCGATCACGGCCGAGCGCAGATGGCCTACGTGAAGCGGCTTCGCCACATTCGGTCCGCCATAATCGATAATGATGGTCTTCGGCTGCTCCGTCTTCGTCACGGAGAGATCATCATCCGTCCGCATCTCATCCAGATAGGCAGACACTTTTGCCGGATTTAAGGTAATATTGATGAAGCCGGGTTTTACTGCCTCGACAGAGGCAAAAATATCCGCCTTCTTCATTTCATCAACTACAGCTTCAGCGATCATGATCGGCGCTTTGTGATACTGCTTTGCGCCTGCCATCGCACCATTACACTGATACTCGCACAGATCCGGGCGGTTGGAGACAGAGACATGGCCGAGCTTCCGGTCATATCCCGCTTTCTCAAAGGCATCCTCCGTTGTCCGTGTGATCACATCAATCAGTTTTTCCATTATCAGTCCCTCATATAATTTTTAAATGTACGAATACAGATACTTCAAACCCGCAATAAACATCCATATCATATATGATGCTGCAGTACTACATCTGCTCGGTTTTCCGATATGTGTCGAGCATGTACTGAATGAGCGCCTTACGGGTGATGATCCCGATAAACACACCATTATCATCGACAACCGGTACAAAATTCTGTTGCGTTGCCGTCTGCAGCAGATCATCCATCTCACAGTTGATGTTTACCGGATCCACTCTCCAGCGCCGGTTGACCGATGTGATTGGAATCTCCTCGGCATTCTTCAATGTAAGGTCGAAATCCTCCTTGATCTTTCGGAGAATATCGCCTTCCGTTACGGTTCCTATGTATCTCCCTTTGCTGTCAAGCAGAGGGACAGCTGTGTACCTGTGATACTCAATCTTCTCCAGTGCTCCGCGAAGGGTGTCATTGCTTTCCAGATAGGCAACATCCTTCTTCGGAGTCAGAAAAAATAATATGTTCATTATCGTAAACCCCTTGTTCTTTGCTGCAGCTGTTTGCGGTCTTTTCCAGCGCTTCTGAACCATACTGCATTTAGCCATCCATCAAATTCGAATACGTCGGGCATGGCTTAATATCAGATGATTCCGCGAATATACAACCGCCTGTTCCAGTATAAAGGAATCGCAGGGGTTATGCAAGAAAGCACAACCACCGTAGGGCTATAATATGCTATGATATTACACAGGTTGTGACAATCAGAAAAACATCTGTTTGATAACAAACAATTTTGACAGGAGGGATATCATATGTCACCATTGCAGGAAAATTACCGTCATCTCGGTGAAACGATGATCAAAAAATTTGCTTCAAGAAATATCGACGCATACTACGTGGATACCGCCGAAGAAGCAAAGCAGAAAGTTCTGGAACTGATGCCGGAGGGTTCTTCCGTCAGCTACGGCGGCTCCATGACACTGCAGGATACCGGAATCCTTGAAGCTGTTAAAAACGGCAACTACAATTTTATCGAACGCAATGACGCGAAGACACCGGAGGAAAAACGCCAGATGATGGCGCGTCAGATGATGGCTGACTATTTCCTCATGAGCACAAACGCTTTCACAAGTGATGGCGAGCTCGTGAATATCGACGGCAACGGCAACCGTCTCTGCTTCCTGATTCAGGGGCCGTCACATGTCATCATCGTCACCGGCATGAACAAATATGCTGTAAACGTTCCAGCCGCTATCCAGAAGATCCATGATCTGGCTGCGCCGGCCAACTGCGTGCGTCTGAGCTGCAAGACTCCATGTGCGGTCACCGGTATCTGTGCCGACTGCAAGAGTCCCAGCACGGTCTGCTGTCAGGAGGTCATCACCCGTTATTCCAGACATGACGGACGCATCATTGTTGTCATGGTCGGCGAGAATCTCGGATACTAATAACAATTTCTCCGAATGTTACAACACAGAATACTCCGCCCATTATGGCGGCTTTCAATACACCTCATCTCATGCTCCACTTGTGTGAGGATGTTGCCTTCTTTTTGATATAGACGACATCAGCCGCAGTTCTGTGTATACGTATACTAAAAACAGGAGGCCGCTCCAGCAGCGGTCTCCTGCGAATAGTTTTCAGTTCTGATCATTTATTTCATCCGCAGAAATCAAATTTACTCTCTCCGCAGTGCCTCGATCGGATCGAGATTTGCGGCCTTCCGCGCCGGCAGGATGCCGAAGATCACGCCGATCAGCATGGAAAACCCCACACCGACAAAAATAGACGGCACACTGATCGCCACCGGCGTTCCCGAGGTCTTCGATATCACCTCGGCAAGAATGATGCCGGCCACCACGCCCAGCAGTCCGCCGAGACTGGTCAGCACCACGGATTCTGTCAGGAACTGATTCATGATCCTGCGTTTTCTCGCCCCGAGCGCCTTCTTGAGACCGATCTCATTTGTACGCTCGGTGACAGAGACGAGCATGATATTCATGACACCGATACCGCCAACCAGCAGGGCAATGCTGGCGATCCAGATCAGCAGATTGTTGGTGCTGGACGCAAGCTCCTGCTGATTTTTTGCCTTCTCCAGCAGATCCTCTGCCTTATAGGTGATGGAATCGCTGCTGTCACTGCCGTCGCCTGTGGACTGCACGGACTGGCGCATGATCTCCTCGACTTCCTTGCCTACGCTGCTCATGCTCTGCGTATCCACTGCCCGCACCACACAGTTCTGTGGTTCATCAAACTGGTAGATGACAGGCCAGACCGTATAGGGAACCAGCAGCGCGCCCATCTGCGACTGCGAATAGGTGTAGTAATCCGACAGCGACGTCGGCTGGTAGGAGCTGTCAATTTCGATCAGTCCCACCACGGTAAAAGGCTCACCGCGTACATCGATCGTACTGCCGACCGCATTCCCATCGGGGAAAAGCGATGCAGCCGCCGTCTCATCGAGCATGCATACTTTCCGTATCTGTGAAAAATCTGATGCCTCAAACGGACGTCCGCTGCTGAGCCTGTATCCGGTCGTCGACAGGTAATGATCATCCACGCCGTACACAGCACCCATGCTGAGCGTATTGTCTCCTGCTGAAATGCCGTCTGCGTAGGAGCGATAGTAATAGAAGGAAGCATCCTTCACATCATCCAGACTCCTTATGCTGTCCTTCTGTTCGTCACTGATCGGCGTCACATTGGATGGCACACCGTTATCCATCCAGTAATCATCCTCGCCCTGCTTCAGCGTCACCTTGACATTGTTGTTCCCGGATCCGATCAGATTCTGCATGATCTGCTCATTGGTTCCCTGGATCGTCGAGACGATCGCAATGATGGAGGCGATGCCGATGATCACACCAAGCATCGTGAGGAAGGAGCGCATCTTGTGCGCCCAGATCCCCTGAAAAGCCAGTGCTATATTTTCACCCATATTCTCTCCTCCTCATGATGAATACAGATCATTCACCGAACCCTCTGTCGTTGCCGCGCCTTCCTTCACGTTGTTTCCATAGGGAAAAGCAACCCAGTCGTCCGCGGAAAGACCGGACAGGATCTCATAGCTGTCATTGGAAAGCTTTCCCGTCTTCACGTTCTGCTTCGTCAGCTTACCATCATCCCCGCGCTTCCAGACGTACTTCGTACCGTTCTCCTCGCGGATAAACGCCTTCATCAGGTACAGTGAACTGTCATCCGTCATACCGGTGTCCGATGTGCTGCTGTTCAGCGTCACGTCCAGTCCGTCGCCTTCTGAGAGCTGGGCGTCAGGTGTATTGATGTAGGCGGTAAAAGGATAGTAGGAATCCGTAGGGGATGAACCGTACATGCCGCTTGTATCCGGATAGGGTGAGATATCACTGATCGTGGCGTCATAGGTATTTCCCGTAGTCCACGACATCACCGTAACCGAATCTCCCTCGTGTACGGAATCCAGCATGCTCTCGGCAACCGCGCTCGTGATATACATCCCCTCGGATGCCGTCACCGTGATAAAAGCACTGCCGTCCTTCGGGATGTTTTTCGGATCGCCGACGGTTTTTACCACGCCGTTCATTTTTGCCCGGACCGTACCTGCATCCAGATCCTTCTGTGTCTGCGCGATCTTCAGATCGGACTCCTTCAGGTCAAGCTGAAGCCCATCCAGTTTTTCCTGCTCGTCCTTTTTTGCCTGCGCCAGATCCGCCGCCGTATACTCAGCATTGGAAGGAATCAGCTCCGAATAGCCGGAAGTATCATCCGAACCTGAGCTGCCGCTGCCTGACGATGAAGATGTATCTGCCGTCAGAACAGCAGTCGCAGCATCCGCAGTAAGGACGGCCGCCGGAGCAGCACTGGTATTAGAAACGCCTGTATTGCCAGTTCGCCCCGCCACAGCAGAATCGGAGGCAGAACCGCCAGCCGGAAGCTTCTCAGCGTTTTCAGTAAGTCCGACAACCTGACGGATCACTGCCAGCTGAGCGGAAGAAATATCCGCATTTGCCTGTCCGGCAGTAACGTTCCGCGCAGTGCCGATACCATCAATGACATTTACCTTCCCCACATGGCTTCCTGTATTACTGCGGATACTTGTTGTTTTCGCTCCACTGTCGGCATCACTGCCTGCATCGCCGTCACTATCAGCAGGCTCTGGTGAAGGTGTCGCAGAGGGCACTGGTGCCTCCGTGGGTTCCGGCGAAGGTGTCACGTCAGGCAGTTCAATACCTGCCGCCTTCATGATGGCTGCCTTCTCCTCGTCTGTGAGCTGCATGGCAGAAAGAACAGCCGCGATCTCTTCGACCGTCAGTCCGGATGCGGAGATACCGCCGCCGGACATATTCAGCTTCGTGGACTCCGTCGTGCTCAGGGATGCCGCATTGCCGATCCAGGCGCTGATCAGTGCATCATTCTCATCGACATTTTTGAGACAGAAATACACATCCCCGCCGCTGGTTTCAGCATCGCCAGTTTCACCACTGCCTTCTGCAGATCCTGATCCTGCTGTTCCCGTGCCTGCGTTGCCGGAAGCTGCTGCTTTATTCCCTGCACTGCCGGTTGCCGAATCACCTGTGTTCTCCGTACTTCCTGCAGGATCCTGCCCTTCTGAACCGGCCGCTGCCTGTCCCGCAAGCTTCTGCAGTGCTTCCACAAACGACGGATCGATGATCACGCTTCCGTCCGCATCCGCCCGCACGAGAAAAATATACGGGTTATCCGCTGTTCCGTCACCGTCTCCTTTGTACTGATCGACAGCTTCCGATGTGATCGTTCCGCTGTAAACCAGCTCTCCCTGGTTGTTGTCATCCGGGATATCGGGAACCAGCGGTTCCGTACCTCCTCCACCGGAATCCGACACCGGCTTCAGTTTGTTCAGTGTCTCGATATTTTTCTTTGCGACCTCAATGTCCAGCTCGATCTTCTTGTGGTTGAGCTGTTCCTGCTGCAGTCCCAGGGAGGTTTTGTTCGTGTCAAAGGTGAGAAGCACATCCCCCTTCTTCACGCTCTGTCCTTCCGTTACGCTGACAGATTCCACGGTCTCCGTATCGTTGACATACACGTTCTGCGCGGCATCAGCCGTCACCTGCCCGCTCATGCTGCTGTAGTTTCCGTAGTCGTAGCCGCCGTAATTCAGATCGGACACGGGAACGACCATAACCTTGCCGTTCTGTGTCGTCGCACGCACTGCCGTCGAGATGCCGGCACCGGCGCCGACGATGACAGCCACGGTCACGATGACGGACACGATTCTTTTCTTCGCACTCATTCCGTCCCCTCCGTTTCTGCGGGACCGCTCTCCGTCAGTACACCGTCCTCGATCCGGACGATCCGCTTCGCGTGACGGGCGATCTTCGCATCATGCGTGATCATCAGTACTGTCGTTCCGTTCTCATTCAGCTGCTGAAAAATATCCATGACCTGCTGTCCCGACTTCGAGTCAAGGGCTCCGGTCGGTTCGTCCGCCAGGAGAAGCTTCGGATGATTGACCAGTGCCCTGGCAATTGCCACGCGCTGCTTCTGTCCGCCGGAGAGCTGTGACGGCTTATGGTCCATGCGGTCCTCCAGCCCTACCCTGCGCAGCGCCTCGGCCGCTCTTTTTCTTCTGTCGCTTCGCGGCACACCGGCATACGTGAGCGGCAGTTCCACATTCTGAAGTGCCGTCTGATAGGCGAGGAGCTCAAACGTCTGAAAAACAAAGCCGATCTTTTTCAGCCGCAGATCCGCCAGCATATTGTCCGTACAGGTCGATACGTCCGTGCCGTCAAGTACCAGCTTTCCCGATGTGGGACGGTCGAGACAGCCGATCAGGTTCATCAGCGTCGACTTGCCCGAGCCGGACGGTCCCATGACGGCCACATACTCTCCCTCCTCCATGGAAAAATCAATGTGATGGAGGATCGGGAATTCCATTTTTCCCTGAAAATAGCTCTTGCATATATCCGTACATGTAAGAATCATAGGATATACCTCCGTCACTCCGTAACATTTGTGTCTTCGCTGTAGGAGCTTCCGACAATTCCAGAACCTGCGCTCTCAGAATATACATCATCCACCGGCATCTCTGACATCGGCGCCGTCTTCATGCCCTCCTGCTGTGTCCCGTCCGGAATGGCAATGCTGTCATCCTTCGTAAGACCGTCGAGGATCTGCACCTCGCTCATCATCTCATCTGTTCCGCCGATTTTCACAGCTCTCTTCTCGAGACGGCCATGTCCGTTGTCAGCCCAGACGAACGGATTGTCCGGATCCGTCTGGTCCACGCAGTAGCTGCCGATCCAGATGCCCTCCGACTTATCTACGGTATCCTCCATACCGGTATCCGGCTCGATGTACACGTGCTGTCCAAGCATAAGGCCGTCGCTGCTCTCGAGTTCCACGTAGAAAGGATACTTGGAGCTTGCTGTGGAGGAATCCGACGACATATAATATCCGTTAGACGTATCCGTCGTGGCGTTTTCCGTATCGATCTTCGTTATTTTTCCCTTCCATGTCTGTGAACTGTCGACACGGGAGCGGATCGTAACAGCGCTTCCTTCCGTCAGCATACCGATATTCATCTCGTTGACCGTTCCCTTCACGCGGAGATCGCCGGTCTTCATGATGGTAATGTAGGCGTTGCTGTCCGTGCCACTGGACATGGAAGTGGACGTCCCGTCATTGATCGTGCGCACCACACCGTCTATGCCGGACGTCACCTGATTGTTCTGAATATTGTCGTTCAGCTTGTCAATGTCTGCCTGCTTGCTCTGAATATCCAGCTGCTTCTGCTGGATCGAGAGCTGCTGCTCCTGAATCTGGATCGTGTAGTTTGCCTGCTCAGAGGCAGCCGCCTTTTTCTGCTGTGCCTGCAGCTGTGTGAGCGTATCGTTCATCGTCTTCAGCTCATTGTTCATGCGCTGAAGATCGATATTGGCCTGGTCCAGCTGAGACTGGTAGGTGGATGTATCATAGGTGAAAAGCACATCGCCCTTTTTGACCGTATCGCCGACCTTCACCTTCAGATCCGCAACGGTGGCATCATCCGCCTTGTTGACGGACCACGTCTCCTGTGTCTCGACAACACCGGCATACTGATTGGTCATGCCGACCGATCCTGTGTCCATCAGAATGGACACAGACTGCACATAGGCTGTTTCCCCGTCATTTTTCCCGCTGTTACCGCGAAAGACAAAAAACCAGACCAGCCATGCAGCCACTCCCGCCGCGATCACGACAAGTGCGATAACGCCTGCTTTTTTATGCTTCCTCATGTCATCCTCCCTCTTGTTATTTGCTGAGATTCTTTGATACCCATCCGTCACGCACCGGCAGAGACAGTTTCATCCGTGTTCAGGGTGTTCAGCACCTCTGCGGCGCCGTGCGACTGCAGAAATGCCATCGTATTCTTATAGCTGTCGTAAACCGTGATATTCATCAGCGGATCCTTTGTATTCTCCGACCACTCATTGATGTCCAGCGCGACCTGGTAATAGCTCTGCAGAAGTTCTTTCGGACGGGAGGTGCGGAAGTCCTCTGCCAGTGCGTCAACGAGCTCCTGCTTTTCGCCCTCATCAAGGTCCAGAAATTCCGTATTATCATCAGCATCCGTCGTACTGTAAACGGAGACACTGTGGATATCCGACACGCTGATCTTCCGGAAGGGATTGTAATTCTCATCGAATTCATCACTGTCACGGTAGTCATCCCACATTTTTTCCAGCGAAGCGTCGCTCACCGAATATTCTCTGTAGACCATCCGGCCGCTCTTCAGCTTCCATCCGATATCGATCAGGACATTCGTACCTGCTTCTTCTGTGTGATTCGACTGGTAGATATCGCTCTCCGCATCCTGCGAAGAGGCGGCTTCCTGTGCCATTTCATACATCGGTTCAAAGTCAGTGATCAGGACATCGCTGATCCGCTCATCAAATTCCCTGTATTCCGTTCCCGAGGTATCGTTTGTCGTCATGTACAGATAGTCCAGGCTGTCCGACCATAAGCCCATGGCCTGCACATGATCTGCATCCGGAATCCGCTGATCCACGTGCAGCGGATCCAGAGCAAACATCAGGAAAATCAGAATCGTCCCGCCGAATGCGCCTGCGATCAGTCTGCACTTCTTCCTGAAATGTCGGATTTTCCCGTAAAAAACAAGTTCCGAGATAATCCACACCACCAGGCAGCCAACGGCAGCACCTGTGATAAAAAGCGCATAGCTCGGACTGGTCGAATTGTAATACCCGAACATCAGGCCGAGGCCAAAACCGCCGAAGGCCATCAGAATGATCTGAAGCACAGGTGAAATCCATCGGAAAATAAATGCACTGCCAGCCTTTTCCGACGGGCGCATGGCGTAAATCCGGCAATCCAGGATAAGGCATGCCACTGCCCATACTGCCAGTCCGACCACGGCTGCCCACGTGCTGAAATCTTTCCCGGGTCCACTCACAGCAAGAGCAACAGGCGAAAGCATCCATTGAAAGCTATTTCCTGCGATAAGCACCGTGGAAAAATTCACATGAATCAGTATCGTAACAAGCCAGTACACTGCCGGCCCGATGACCAGTATAAAAATTCCCAGCGCGGCGCCGAGCCCCGTCCGTCCGCTCAGGATCATCCCCAGGCAGAAGACAGAATACACGGATAAAAATGCCAGGATAAAAAATGCGGCAGCCTTTAACCCCTCCACAGCCAGTGCACCCTGAAAGCAGCCATTCACCAGCGGAACGACAAGAGCCGCAAATATCTGACAGATCAGATACGGCGCAATACAGAGGACAGCACCGGAGGTATAGATCACAGCAAAAATCCTCTCCCGGCTGACCGGCAGGCTGTGCATCAGGTCATTGCGCTCCTGCGATCCGAGCCAGGAAAAGCCTGAAACGCTGGCCATGCCTGCTGCCACGCTGACGGCAGCGCCCATATAGCCGCTCTGAAGGCCAGCCGTCTGCCGGAATGCATCGACAATATTGCTGTGGACACTTTCAAGACTGGCATCCTGGATCTCCAGAAAAACAGCCACCGGAAGAAGCAGGATCCCCACAGCAAGGATAATCGCGAAGAGCCAGATTCTCTCGCGCATATTATCCCGCAGCTCCTTACGAAAAGAGACTGTTGAAGTCATATCCGTTCACCTCCGTCTCTCCAATAAAAGCTTCCTCCAGTGTCACCGGCAGAATTTCCGCAAAAACAGGATCCTCGCTTCTGACCGTCTGCATAATGTCATCCGCGCTCCCCCTCGCAAGGATTTCCATCACCGATCCTCTTTTCCTGCATTGAAGCACATCCAGATTCCTGCAGAGCTCATCCTCTCTTCCTTTGTCTCTCAGTACGAACTGTACCTTATGGATGCTGAGTTTCATATTCTCCAGTTCCTCAGACAGGAGCACACCACCCTTATAAAGCAGGCCCACGTGATCGCAGAAGTCCTCGAGTTCCCGCAGATTATGAGAGGCGATCACCGGTGTGAAGTTCCTGTCGACCATTTCCTCCGCCACAAGGCTCTTCATCGCCTGGCGGACCACAGGATCAAGGCCGTCAAAAATCTCGTCGCAGAACAGGTACCTTGTGCCGGCACACAGCCCCAGCAGCATGGAGGTTTCCTTGCGCATGCCGCGGGAAAAGGTCCTGACCGGCCGGCTCAGATCCAGCCCCACGGTCTGCATCATCTTCCGGAAACGCTCCTCATTGAAATTCTGGTAGAACAGCTGAAAACGGTGTGCGCATTCCGCCGGTGTCGCATTCAGCGGAAAATTCCAGGAATCCGGAAGAAAACAGATATCCGTCTTCAGCGCCGTGTCCTCTCCAGATACCCTGCCAGTCCTGCCGGATACCCGGAAAAACTGCCGGCGGTCATACCAGACATTACCGCTGTCCGGCCGGATCACGCCGGACATGATCCGCATCAGCGTGCTTTTCCCCGCGCCGTTAGTACCGATCAGGCCGAAAACCCGGCCGTCATCTATCCGCATCGAAATGCCACTGAGAGCTTTCGAAGCGCCGTCATCATATGATTTTGAAATATCTCTGATCTCTATCATGCCTCATCACTCCCGAAAACCCGATTCAGAATATCCTCCATCTGACTTTTCTTCACGCCGAACGCCTTTGCCTCGCGGATATTTTTTTCCTCATCCTCCAGAAAACGTTCTATCCTCTGCTTCAGCAGGTCGCCCGTTTCGGCGACAAAATTCCCACGGCCGGGTACGGCATAGATATATCCCCTTTCCTCAAGAATGGAAAAGGCCTTCTGAATGGTATTCGGATTGATCGACCATTCCGCTGCCGTCTGCCGCACAGACGGTATCCTGTCATCCGGCTGCATGGCCCCTGTCAGTATCAGTTTTTCGTAATAATCCACGATCTGCTCGTACACAGGCCGCGGATCCCGATAATCCACAAACGCCATAGGCCTCACTCCTGTCGAATCACTGCTCAGTTTTACAATCAACTGTTCTATTACATATAATACACTTGTTACGCATCTGTGTCAATATACCACTTACCAGAGAAATATATGGTAGTGCTGCCACTGTCCGTGGCTATGACAGTTTCTGAACTGTTAAAAAATCGGATTCTGGAATAAACCAGAATCCGATCTGCAAAATTTCAAACTATACGTAATGCCCTGCACTGATTAAGTCCACGCACCACTTCGCACTGCGTGCTCTCATGACTGGATTTTATACCTTATTCTTCCTCGGGTACTTCCAGTCCGAGTTCATCGAGCTGTTTCTTCTCTACGCGGCTCGGAGCCTCTGTCATGAGATCCGATGCATCCTTTACCTTCGGGAAGGCAATGACGTCACGGATCGTGTCCGCCTCAGCCATCAGCATGACCAGACGGTCAAGACCGTACGCCAGTCCGGCGTGCGGCGGTACGCCGTATTTGAATGCGGTCAGCAGGAACTTGAACTGCGACCACGCACGCTCCTTCGTAAAGCCGAGAACCTCAAACATTTTTTCCTGGATGTCATCCTGGTGGATACGCACTGATCCGCCGCCGATCTCATTGCCGTTCAGCGTGATATCATACGCTTTCGCACGGACAGAGCCCGGATCGGAATCGATGCGGTCCCAGTCCTCTTCCATCGGCATCGTGAACGGATGATGCATCGCCATGAAGCGGTTCTCTTCATCTGACCACTCAAGAAGCGGGAACTCCACGATCCACAGGAAATTGAAATCATCCTTGCGAACCAGATGCAGCTCATCGCGGAAATGCAGACGAAGCTGTCCGAGAACGTTCCATACGATCTTGTTGCGGTCAGCTGCAAAGAGGAGCAGATCGCCCTTCTCACCGCCCATGGCTTTGATCAGTGCTGCTTCCTGCTCATCGGTGGTGAACTTGGAGAAGGAAGACTTCACACTGCCATCTGTCTTCAGCTGGATGTAAGCGAGTCCGCCGGCGCCCATGCCTTTGGCCATCTCGACCAGCTTGTCGATCTGCTTGCGGCCCATGTCACCCTGACCCTTGACATTGATGCCGCGGACAGAACCGTCCTTCTTAGCCAGAGCATTCTGGAATACGGCGAAATCACAGCCGCGTGCGATATCCGATACATCAACAAGCTCCATGCCGAAACGCACATCCGGCTTATCAGAGCCGAAGCGGTTCATGGCCTCGATCCATGTCATACGCGGAATCGGCGTCTTCACATCGACATTCAGCGTCTTTTTGAACAGATATTTCAGGTAGCGCTCATTGATATCGATGATATCATCCACATCGACAAAAGAGAGCTCCATATCGATCTGTGTAAATTCCGGCTGACGGTCTGCACGGAGATCCTCATCACGGAAGCATCTGGCCAGCTGGATATAGCGGTCATAGCCGGAGCACATCAGCAGCTGCTTGAAGAGCTGTGGTGACTGCGGCAGTGCATAGAAGCTGCCCGGGTGAATACGGCTCGGCACCAGATAGTCACGGGCGCCCTCAGGCGTAGACTTGCCGAGCATCGGGGTCTCGATCTCCATGAATCCTTCGTTGTGGAAGAACTCTCTCGTATAATAGGCAACATCCGAACGCAGCTTCATATTGCGCTGCAGGTCCGGGCGACGAAGATCCAGATAACGGTACTGCAGACGGATCTCATCCTTTGTCTTCGAATTCTCTTCGATCTGGAATGGCGGAGTCTCTGATTCAGAAAGGATACGGATGTAGCTGACCTGAACCTCCATGGTGCCTGTCTTCAGCTTCTCATTAACAGCACCGGCTCTCTTCTGCACAGTTCCTTTTACAGCGATGACATACTCGGAACGGAGCTTTGTCGCCTTATCATACGTCTCCTGATCCGTCGAAGCGGAATCAAAGATCAGCTGCATGATACCGGAACGGTCCCTCAGGTCGACAAAAATAATGCCGCCCTTATTTCTGTTCTTCTGCACCCAGCCCATCAGTGTGACTTCCCTGCCGATCATATCCTCGGTCACTTCAGCCACACGGCATGTGCGGTGCATTCCCTTCATACTCTCTGCCATGGTTACAAAAATCTCCTTCTATTTTACTGCACTTGCAAAATTGCAAAAGTGTAAATCAGTCTGCTGCACTTGCAAAATTGCAAAAGTGTAAATCAGTCTGTCCAGATATTTACGCACTGCAATCGCAGAGTGAAAGAGGACTTCCAGACCGCGACCTCCGCAGACGCCGGTGCTTGGCGAATCTGAGCTATAGCGAAAGATGAGCTTAGCACCGCTGCGTCGAGGACAAGCGAGAGCGCGTCGCGGTCGGAAGCCCTCTTCCACGATGCGTTTATCTCTCTGCGAATCATCCCCGGTAGTCAGTTCGCGTAGACATCCTCAATCTCTGTATAGCCCTCCGCCGTCAGCTGATCCTTCTGGAAGCGGCGGTTCTTCTTCGCCATCAGCACATTCACGGTCTGGCCGGCCTTGCGCTCGGCCATGGCTTTTGCCTCCGTCGCGAGGATCTGCTCACTGCTGCACTTCTTGTCGATCAGATAGGCCTTCTTCACGACGCTTCCGGGAACCTGGAATCCGGAATCCAGAAGCAGCATGACGATGCGCTCGAAGCCGATGGAGAAACCGACAGCCGGTACCGGCTGACCGATGAATTTTCCGACCATCTCGTCATAGCGTCCGCCACCGCCTACCGAGCTTCCGAACTCATCCATGGAAATCTCAAAGATAGGTCCTGTATAATAAGACATGCCGCGTACAAGGGTCGGATCAAAAGCCATGTGGAAATCCGCCTGTTTGGCGGCTTCCGCACTGTTGATGATCGAGATCAGGTCATCCGCATACTTCGGATCCAGATAGCCATTCAGTTTTTCACGGAGTGTCTTAACGCCCTCTGCATCCGGTGTGGTCTGACGGAAAAGCTCCATATATTTATCTGCGCTCTCCTGAGAGAAACCGGCTTCCACGAGTTCTTTTTCCACGCCTTCCTCACCGATCTTGTCCATCTTGTCAAGGATGATGAACACTTCGTCGTAGGACGATTCCGGGAAGCCGCAGTAAGCCGCCATCGCCTTCAGGATACGGCGGTCGTTGATGCGGATCGTGAAATTTTTAAATCCGATCTTTCCGAGCACTGTCGTCGTCGCAAGGATGAGCTCGATCTCCGCAATGTGAGATGCCTCGCCGAGGATATCGATATCACACTGCATAAACTGACGGAAACGGCCCTTCTGCGGACGGTCGGCACGCCATACCGGTCCCATCTGCAGCGCCTTGAACGGAGAAGGCAGTTCATTGGCGTTGTTGGCATAAAAACGTGAGAGCGGAAGCGTCAGATCATAGCGGAGTCCGCTGTCCGTGAGATCATTCTCACTCTTCGCCTCAGCCAGTTTCAGCTTCTCTCCTCTCTTCATGATCTTGAAGATCAGCTTTTCGTTTTCACCGCCCTGTTTGCTGTTCAGATTTTCGATATGCTCCACACACGGCGTCTCGATCTGTGTGAAACCGAATTCCGTGTAGGTCTCGCGAATCTGCTGCATCACATAATTGCGGATCTCCATCTCGCGCGGGAGAATATCCTTCATCCCGGTCACAGGTTTTTTCGTTAAATTCATAATTCCTTCCAGACTCCTTCTACCTCGGGCCGAACCTCCGGGATCACGATCGATCCGTTCGGTCCTCTGTGGATCACGCGCTCAAACGCGATGAAAACCCGGATATCATATTTTTCCACCTCGTCGACCATCATCGCCACCGCTTCCTCCGGTGTGAAGGCACTGCGGTACTGTCGGTCCTGAGTCAATGCACAGAATACATCACACACCCGGAGAATGCAAGCGCCGAGCGGTATGTCGCCGTCGGCCAGGTTATCCGGATATCCGCTGCCGTCCTTATTCTCATGATGCCAGCGCACGGCATTGCAGATCCACTCGTTGTATCCCTTCTTCTTCAGCTCCTCGCAGCCGATGACAGGATGCCGGCGGATGGAGTTCATCTCCTCGACCACAAGCATGTTATCGGACGACGGATCGCCGGAGAGGATCACCTTACCGATGTCGTGAAAAAATCCCGCAATGATCATGTCATGTGCCCAATTATCCGGAAGACCCATCTCAAGTGACACCTCGTAGGCCAGACTGCTGACCTGCTCACCGTGATGGAGCTGGGCGGACATCGATGGATTGAGCAGATGTTTTCTGTTGACATAGGGATGTGGTGTGATCTTTTCTACCGGTTCATCAAACCGGAACGAAACCGTCTGCACACTGTCCGGCGGAAGCGCCTTATCCTGCGAAGGCCCCTTGTCCGCCGAAAGCTCTTTATCCGGCGGAAGCGCCTTGTCCGTCATAAACACTTTATCCTGAAAAAACGCCTTGTCCGGCGTAAGTTCCTTATCCTTCTTCCAGATGGAAGGATCGGCGGAAAGAACAGCTGACGCTTCGACGATATTATGGTTCAGCGGCCTGCCGGAACTGTTCTTTTTACGGCCCTTATTTTTACCGTTTTTTTCCTTCTTGTTCTTAGACACCTGATTTACCTGTTTCTGCCCGTTATTTAAGTGCCGGACAGGTATTTCTCCAGACCCGTCCGTTTTCTCTCGATCATTTCGTCAATTCTGCCGATGTAGTTGTCCAGATCCTTGACATTCTCGGCTCTTTCAATCCGCTTCCCGCCGTCAAACACAAACTTGGTGGAAGCCCCGCTTCCGCAGGCCATGATGGTCTGCTGCTCCTCCATGATCAGCACATTGTAGATGCACGCTTTACCCGGTGCGGCATAGCCGACGTTTTCAAAATTGCCGGCCATATTTTTCTGCCTGTACAGGTAATAGGGGGTCATGCCCAGTGACGAAGCTGTCTGCGTCGTCATCTGCATGATGGCGGGAGAACTGGCAAAGGACACAGCCTCCCAGGCATCTCTGTTCTGATTGAGCCTGGCCGCACGCTTGAGTGCGAGGGAGTGAACCGTGAGGCTCTCCGGTGAAAGGGCGGCAATGCCGTCCAGTGTCTGCCGGATCTCCGCTTCTCCCTCACCCGGAAGACCGACGATCATATCCATATTGATATTGTCAAAGCCGGCCGCCCGCGCTCTCTGAAAAGCATCCACGGTCTGCTCTGTCGTATGCTCACGCCCGATCAGGTCGAGCGTCCTCTGCACCATGGTCTGCGGGTTGATGGAAATCCTCGTCACAGGGTACTTTCTCAGCACCCCGAGGATGGCATCGGAGACCGTATCCGGCCGTCCGGCTTCCACGGTAAATTCCTGCAGCTGCGAAAGGTCAAATTCCGCACAGATCACACCCAGCAGCTCATCCAGCTGTTCCGGCGGAACGGATGTCGGTGTTCCACCGCCGATATAGATGGTATCCAGACAGTAGTCCCGTTCCCGCATGCTCCGGCTCACAAAACGGAGTTCCTGATACAGCGACCGGAAATACGGCGCCATGCGGTCGCGGAACGCATCGAGACGATGCGATCCGAACGTGCAGTAGAGACAGATCGACGGGCAGAACGGCACATCCACGTACAGGCTGTACCCTTTCCTGCCGTCCGGTGATCCCTTCACCGTATGACAGCGGGACAGGATCGAACGCTCACGGCTGACTGTGTGAACGGACAGCGATATTTTTTCATCGCTGACAAAATACTGCTGCTGCAGGCAGCTGCGGATCTCTTCCTCCGTTCTGCCCTCTTCCGCCATTTCCATGACGATCTTGGTCGGCCGAATGCCCGTGAGGTCGCCCCAGGGAAGCTTTTTCCCTGTTCTTTCGGATAACACCCGGTAGACGAGGCCCTTCACCTCATTTTTCGTCTGATGCCTGTCCTGCCAGTCCGTGATCGGAGCTTCACTGCCGAAGTGCTCTCCATTTGCGGTCGCGCAGGAAAAGCTGACCCTGTCATCCGCATATTCGACAGTAAAATCCGCATCGTGAGCACCGGAGGGTTTTTCATCGCCCATATACCAGATCGAAGCCTCGGAGAAGGGAAAGAACGCCTGGATCAGGTGAAACACATCATATTCGAATATTCTGCGGCTGAACCGCAGGGTAAACGATGTCACCGGCCTTTCCTCCTCACGCGCCGTAAGCCAGCGGATTATAGCGCTTCTCACGCGCAATTGTCGTCGTATACTCATGACCCGGATACACATCGGTATCCTCCGGGAGCTCACGCAGCAGCCTGCGTACGCTCTCCGTCATCTGCCGGCTGCTGCCGGTCGGAAAGTCCGTTCTTCCGTAGGATTCGCAGAACAGCGTATCTCCGCTGAAAAGCGCATGCTCCTCCGGGAAGTAATAGCAGGCGCCGCCGATCGTATGCCCCGGCGTGTGCAGGACGCGGATCGTAAAACCGGCCAGATGAAGGATATCTCCATCCTTCACATACTGATCAGCTTTCAGTGTGGCCGACACCCCGTGCATGGGAGACGTATTTGCCTCCGGATCATCCAGGACAGCCTGTTCCTCTTCCTCGCAGATCACGGGGATATGGCTTCCGTCCTCCAGGGTATATGCCTCGCGGACCTCTGCCGCCGCACCGAAATGATCATAGTGTCCGTGCGTGAGGAGAATCGCCTCGGGAATTCCCTGCATGGCAGCAATTTTATTCTTAATCCTGTCTGCTGAGGCCGCCGGATCAATGATGATCAGGTGATTTGTCTCTGTATTCTGCACAAAATATACATTTGTCGATATCATGCCGAGTATCAGACTCGAAATGCGCATTCCCGCCATATTTTTCTCCTGTCAGCCAGCATTTTTCACACCGTGCAGTCTCCGCTCTTCACCATCTCTGTATGGATACATGTCAGTTCTTCACGATATAATCTGACCGCTTGTCAGCCCTTCGCTCTCTCCACATCGATGACGCTTGGCACCTGTTTTACCTTTGCCGCCAGCTCAAGCAGCTCTGATTTGCTCCTGACGCTGAATGTCATATCCACCGTGGCCGTATCATCCTTGCGGCTCGTGCGCACATTGAGGGCGGAAATGCTGATGCCGCGCTCGGTGAGGATCTTCGAGAGATCAACCAGCAGGCCCACACGGTTATTCGCATAAACGGAGATGCCCACAGGATAGCGCTCATCGCTTGCCGAATCGGGTGCCCACTCCGCCTCAATGAGACGTTCTCTCTCACTCTCCGGCAGATTCATGATATTGATGCAGTCAGTCCGGTGTATGGTAATACCGCGTCCCCTGGTCACGAAGCCGACGATCTCATCTCCCGGTATAGGACTGCAGCAGTGAGAAAAATGCACGGCAACATCATGAATACCGCGGACGGTGATGCCTCCCTTTTTGGAGGCCTGTTTCACAGTCGCGTTCTCACCCGGCGCATCCACTCCGGCGATCACTTCAGCATCCGTCATGGATGCCTTCCGGTCTTTTTCGTAACACTCGACAAGTTTATTGAAAACCTGTCCTTCCTTCAGCCCGCCGTGTCCGATGGCTGCCAGCACGGAATCCCAGTCCTGGAAGCCATACTTCTGCATGATCTTCTTCTGATAGTCCGGTTTCACGACATCAGAAGGATTGTAGCCTTTATTTTTGATATAGCCGGCGAGAAGCTCGTGGCCGCGGAGAATATTGTCTTCCTTCTTCTCCATGCGGAACCAGCGGTTGATCCGGTTCTTCGCCTGTGTGCTCTTGACAACCTTCAGCCAGTCGCGGCTCGGGCCCTTGGAGTTCTGCGATGTGATGATCTCCACACGGTCGCCGTTGTGGAGAACCGTCTCGATCGGAACGAGCTTTCCGTTCACGCGGGCACCGACCATCCGGTTGCCGACGGCAGAATGGACGGCGTACGCGAAATCAATCGTACAGGAGCCGGCCGGAAGCGTCTTGACATCGCCCTTCGGTGAAAAAACGTAGACATTCTCATTGAACAGGTTCAGGTCGCTCTTCAGAAGGCTCATGAACTCCCTGTTGTCGCTCATGTCCTGCTGCCACTCCAGAATCTGACGCAGCCAGTTCAGCTTTTCCTCTTCCTGCTCGGGTCCCGGCGTCTTTCCGTCGGAAGCTTCCTTATATTTCCAGTGCGCGGCGATACCGTATTCAGCCACGCGGTGCATCTCAAACGTACGAATCTGGATTTCGAAAGGCCGTCCCTTGGGTCCGATCAGCGTCGTGTGCAGAGACTGGTACATGTTCTGCTTCGGCATCGCGATGTAATCCTTGAAACGCCCCGGAATCGGCGTATACATCTCATGGATGATGCCGAGCGCGGCGTAGCAGTCCTTCACCGATTCCACGATGATCCTGACAGCAAACAGGTCGTAGATCTGGTCGAGCGTCTTATGCTGATTCACCATCTTCTTGTAGATGCTGAAAAAATGCTTTGCCCGGCCGTAAACCTCAGCCTCGATGCCGGCCTCATCCATTTTTTTCTTCACTTCAATGACGATCTGGTTCACGAACTCTTCGCGTTCCGACCGTTTTTCATTGATCTGTGAAGCGAGCTGGTGATAGGCTTCCGGCTCCAGATACTTCAGGCTCAGGTCATCCAATTCATTTTTGACCTTGGAAATACCCAACCGCTGGGCGATCGGGGAATAGATCTCGATCGTCTCACGCGACTTCTCGATCTGCTTCGCCGGTGTCATATACTGCAGCGTCCGCATATTGTGCAGGCGGTCTGCCAGTTTGACCATGATGACACGGATATCCTTGGCCATGGCGAGGAACATCTTGCGGAGATTCTCCGCCTGCTCCTCAATCTTGTCAGAGGCATAGGACAGCTGGCCCAGCTTTGTGACGCCGTCAACGATCTCCGCCACCTCGGAGCCGAACTCCCCGGCGATCTGCTCCTTTGTCATGATCGTATCTTCCACGACATCATGCAAAAGGCCGGAGACGATGGATTCCTTATCCAGCTCAAGCTCTGCGAGGATGATACCCACGCAGAGCGGATGAATGATGTAAGGCTCACCGGATTTTCTCTTCTGTCCCTCATGCGCCTTTGCCGCCACCTCATAACCCTTCCGGATCATGGAAATGTCGTCGGACGGATGATATTTCCTGACATCGGCGATCAGCTCCTGATAAAGATCCTCGGGAGACGAAAAATCATCCATCTTCTTGATGCGGGCATCAACCGCATCAACTTCTTCTTTCAGTTTTTCGTCTTTCATCGCAAGATCTTCACTCATACGCTGTTCTCCCCGTTTGTCTGGCTGTGCCTTACACGTATGCTATAGATATCCCTTATGCGCCCGGATATTTGATGACGGATCCGATGTCATATCTGGAAAGTCTCTCGCGTCCCTTGAGACCCTCAAGCTCCATGACAAAGATCATCTTCACAACTTCGCCGCCGAGTCTCTCCACGAGCTTTGCAGCCGCCTCGATGGTGCCGCCTGTAGCGATCAGATCATCGACAAGGACAACCTTCTGGCCGGGCTTGATGGAATCCTTATGAATTTCAACGGTTGCCGTGCCATACTCCAGATCGTAAGTCTCGGAAATGGTCTCACGCGGCAGTTTGCCTTTCTTTCTCACAAGTACGAAGGGCTTGTGCAGATTGTAGGCGATCGGCATACCGAAAATGAATCCTCTGGACTCCGTGCCGACGATCACATCGAAATCCACACCGTCGAGAAGAGCCTGCAGTTCGTCGATGGCAAGGTGAAGTCCGTCCGCATCATCCAGAATGCTGGTGATGTCACGGAACATGATGCCCTTCTTCGGATAGTCCGGAATTGTGATTACATAATCCTTGAGTTCTTTCATGGTTTTCAGTTCGTCCTTTCTGACTGCTGACTGCGGAAATCTTATGTACAATGCGTGTTTCGCGCGTTCTCAATCTGTTAAGTATAGCATCACGGTTCCACTTTATCAATGTGCCTGAATATCCGAAATCAGGAAGACAGAATACAGATGACACCACCCGCAACCACCGGCGTCTGCGGTTTTGCGGGTTGGTGTCATCTGTATTTCTGGATACTTGTGCTTCTATGAATGTCGGACCGTGTTCCGTCAGCGATAACTGCGGATGAGAAACTGGAGATTCTCGATGCCGCGGAATTCATTGAGCTGCACTTCGTACAGAATGGTGACCGGTCCTTCGGAAGCCCGACCGCAGAATGCCTGGACGTCCTCCGGCTGTCCGAAGTAGATGCCCTGTACCATCCGACCCGATCTGTCGGCAGGGTCTTCCATATCTATTCGGCAGGCGATTTTCCTTTTACCCAGAATCCTTGCGTTGTACAGCTTTACGCCTCTTCTGGCAAACAGTGCTTTCGGATTGCCGTTTCCCGTCGGCCACAGGCACTGGGTGTCCTCATACCTTTTTTTCGTCATATACGTGAGCGGCATCTCGGCATCAAAGCGAACGACCGGTTTCATATCCCCTTCCGTGAGGGTGCAGTTTTCATTCAGTCGTCGGCGAAACGCCTCCAGATTTTCGGGTTTCAGCGAAATCCCCGCAGCCATCGGATGTCCGCCATAAGCCGTCAGCAGGTCATCACAGCGGACCAGTTCCTCATACATGCTGTATGCCTCAATGGAGCGGCCGGAACCCCGGATCATGCCATCGACCTCGGTGACAACGAACGTCGGCCGGTTAAAGCACTCCTTGACTTTTCCCGCAATGATACCCACGACACTGACGTGACTGTCCTTCAGAAAAATAACGAGCACCCTGTCATGGATCATGGATGTCGTATTGACCTGTTCAATAGCCTCTGCCGTACCCCTGTCTGTCATGGCCTGACGGTCATGATTGAGAGCGATCAGCTCACTCGCTTTTGCCGCGGCTTCGGTCTCGGAATCCGTCATGAGCAGTTCAAGAGCACGGCCTGCCGTATCCAATCTGCCGCTCGCATTCAGGCAGGGTCCGATCACAAAACCTATGTGATAGACATCGATTTTCTCCTGATCCAGATTGTTCTGCAGGATCAGTTCTCTGAGGCCCGGACAGCATCCGCGGCGAATCTGCTTCAGCCCCTCCTTGACAATGATACGGTTTTCGCCCGTCAGCTCCATGACGTCTCCGACCGTGGCAATGGCCGCAAAGGTCAGAAAACGCTCTGCTTTTTTCTCCGCATCCGGGAGTCCCGCCTGCCGATACAGTGCAAGGGCAAATTTCCATGCGACGCCGGCACCGCACAGCCCGTCGTACGGAGATGTGTCATCTGCGCGGTGCGGGTCGACAACGGCTTCTGCCGGAGGCAGGATCTCTGTTTTTTCACCATCTTCTTCATTAAACGGCACCTGATGATGATCCGTGACCACTGTCTTCAGACCGAGCGCATTGCCGTGTGCGATCTGCTCCTTTGCGGCGATGCCGTTGTCGCAGGTCACGAGAAGCCGGATACCATCATCCGCCGCTTCACTGATCAGCCGTTCATTCAGGCCGTAGCCGTCTTTCACCCGGTGTGGAATGCGCCAGTCCACATCGCCTCCGATGTCGCCGATCGCGTGAATCAGAATATAGGTACTCATGATACCGTCGATATCGTAATCTCCGATGACACGGATTTTCTTTTTTTCACGCGCAAAGGACAGCACAGTCTGCACTGCCCTGTCCATATCTTTGATCAGCATGGGATCGCTGATATCCTTCAGCTGTCCATGCAGATACATATCGATCTTATATTCTGCTTCTGATCTTCCGTCCGGCCTTTTTTTCAGCCAGTCATTTTTTTTAAACACCATCCGGTTCCGCATCAGGCGGATAGCCAGCGGATCCAGGTCGAATTGACGGCCCAGTTCCTGAAACGGAGCATCATAACACTGCTGCATCCAGATTTCTTCCATTGCAGATGATCCTTTCTCTGTTATTCCGCATACCGTACAAGTCTACCATCTGCCTCGCAGAAATGCCAATCATATATAAGCATGTATGTCCCGGCCCCGTTATATGCTTTCTGAATTCACAAACTCTTTGCCTGTTCACGACCGGATTCATATGATTTTACTGTTTCCGTTGTTTTTTCCGTTGCATTCGCTGCTTACCGGCATTTTGTGATTTATCAGCTGACTTTTTTGATTCAGCTGCAGCTTTCTTTCGATTATCTCCGGATTTATCTGTATTATTCCCTGATTTCCTCCTGCTGCGCATTCGATGCTGCTGCCGTCGGTGACGCTTCAGAACAAAAATAATTCCTGTGGCTGCACCGGTGACTGCTGCCAGAATGCCCGGCCACAGCAGATAACGCCAGAAAGGCGTCCGGACATAAAAAGTTCCGATCTGCTTTTCCGTGACATTTCCCGCCTCATCCTGCGCGACCAGGCGGAATGTATGCGTCTTCTTCTCCCTGTCGCCCACAACCTGCACAGCACACAGCTTTCCCTGTTTTTTCATTTCCTCCAGAGCTTCTTTATCCCAGGCCGCTGTCGGCGAAGGCTGTCCATCCAGAAAAATCTGCAGCGACATCAGTTTCAGATTGTCGTCGGCGGATACGGCAATATTTTTTACCGTCTCATGATAAACAGTATTTTCTGCAAGATCCCGAATCTCCGCAGTCGGCGGTGTGCTGTCCACGCCGAAGTTCAGCGTATGTTCCACCTGATCACCGCTGGAGAACTCGTGCCCATCCACATCACGGCAGTTGAAAACAAGGCGATAGACACCATCCTGCGCAAAGTTTTCTGCCGGAAGCATAACTGTCAGTACCGAATTCTTCTTTTCAGTTTCCGGGGTCTGTGCTGAATCCTCTGTTTTCTGTGCTGAGTCCTCCGTTTTCTGTGATGAATCACCGTTTTTCAGTGAATAATGGATGTTTTCCGTCAGCGGAACTTCCTGGGTATTTCTGTAGAGCCGGATACTCTCAAGCTCAAACGGCCGGGCGTTTCCAACCGTTACAGTGACATCCGATGCTTTTGTGACATACTTCCGGTTTATCGCCGCAGTCTCCGGACTCATCGTAAACGTCCATTGTTCTCCAGTACTCTCACTCTCAGCGCTGTCTGCCTGTGTACTGCCATTTACTCCTTCTTCGCTGCCTGCCTGTGCTGTACCATTTTCAGCGCTGTCTGCCTGTGCTGTACCATTTTCAGCGTTGTCCGCTTGTGTTATACCATTTTCTTCCCCGCGAGCGTCCTGTCCATCTGCTTCCGCTGCCACCTCTCCAGCCGATTCTCCTGTTCCTTCCGATGATGAAGCATTCAGTTCTTCTGAGCTTTCAGATGGTGATGGAGCATTCATTTCTCCTGCGCTTTCATATAATGACGCATTCGTGTCGCCTGATTCTTCAGAAGATGCCGCACCTGTTTCATTATTCTCTGCAGATTGCTCACTTTCACCCGGAAGATCATACAGCGGTCTCCCGGGATTCTTCCTGTCAATGATAAAAATTAACGGCAGCCCGGGATCACCCGTGTCGATATACGTGCCCTGCTCTTCTGTCAGAGCCCCGTCATCGGAATCCGCATCCTGATCATCCGCCAGAAAGCGCACGGTATAGATGGCGTCTTTCCGAAAACATACTCTGACACGAAAACAGGACGCTTCGCTGTCTTCCCCACTCTGATCGGTTTTCCATTCTCCCAGATGATATGCCTTGCGTACTGTCTTCCCGTCACGATCCACGGCGCGGATATGAAGAGCTCTCCTGACCTGTTCGGCCTTTCTCCCGCCCCGGTAAGAAAACACCGCCCACACCGTCCTGTCATAACTGGCTGCACCTGCCGCGATGCTCAACGGTTCCGTGTCATCGTCGAAATACAGGGAAATTTTTTCTGTTTCCGCCGTCCCCGTCTCTGCTTCCCGCTGACTGTTCAGCTCCTGTCCATTTGTATAGGATCCCGCTGAGACCTGTCCGTTTGAAGAATATCCGTTCACACCCTGTCCATTCGCATTCAATCCTGATGACGTCTGTCCGTTCGCAAAGCAGGGCAAAACCATTATCTGCAGCAGGCAGATCAGGCACAGAATACCGGTCATACTTCTGACCGGACTGTGAAACATCCGCTTTTTCACACCGACGGCAGCGCCACCGGCAGAAGGGGCAAGTTCCTGTGTTCCTCCCTCACCGATCCAGACTTTGCCTGACATGTCAGCGCTCTCTGTTTTGTCACTGGTTCTGTCACTGGTTCTGTCTTTGGTTTTGTCTCTGCCATCCATATTCCTGCAGGTGCCATTTTTGCAGACTTTTTCTCCATTTTCTCCGACCCCATGCCTGCAGATTTTTCGTCTGCTGACGGCAAAAAGGATGCCAAAAAATCCTGCGGATGCTGCTGAGGCAGCCGCTCCGATCAGAAACACTTCCATAAATAGTTCAGCCATTTCCACTTCTGTTAACCCCCTGTTGTTCCCTTACTCTTCCACCGCAAAGGTCAGTCTCTTTCAGCTGCCACAGTCAGGATTGCCTGTATATCATCCTTCGAAACGCCGTCTGAACGGAACCGGTCACCATAAACCTTCTCTGCATTCTCTATAATTTCTGTGATGTTCACCGCACCATCAAATTGATCTGTCCGTCCCGCCTCATATGCGGCAATATCCGCCAGATCCTCCGCAAAGCTCCGATACTCACCGCCCGCTGTTGAAAGATTTACATCCGAAACCACACAGCGATAAAACCAGCAAGCTCCGGCGTATGCTTCAGCTGTCCTCTGCCAGTTCAGATCTCTGTCCCTGCTCTCCGAAACAACATCGTTCTTTCCCTGTCCCTGTGCCTGCAGATGAGACGGCAGTGCCCCTCTGGCCTGTTCAAACCATTCGGCGGCATCTGCAGCCCGCTCCATCTGGTCCTCTCCGTCATATGTACTGCAGTACCAGTACAGCCGCCCCACCTCAAATAAAATCATGGCACTGCTGTCGGAGACAGGTGTTCTGCCGGAGACAAGCGTTTCCAGCAGAGTCGTCTCATTTTCCGATATTTTTCCGTCTTCTCCGCACACCCGGATCATCTGCATGCGGATATCCTCCCTGTCAGGGCAGACCGGGAGCTCTGCGGCACGAAATAACAGACTCAGCTTCTCAGCGGAATTTGTGCTCTCAGCAGCTCTCTCCAGCAGCTCGCTGCACCGGATTCCCGCAAGATCTCTCATGCGCCAGTACGATATCAGGCCGGCTGTTGACAATATACCGGTGAGAACCAGAGCTGCTCTCATGGTTTTTTTCCAGAAAATCGCAGCTGTGTTTTCGGAAGAAACTGGTGTTTTTGAAAGAAGCGCTGAAGAGGCCGGTTCTTCTGAAACGGAGGGCTTTTCTATGTGAAGATCTCTCAGGATTTCATCCACAGAAGCATAGCGTTCGTCCGGATCTTCACGCATACAGCGTTTCTTGATACAGAACAGCCGATCCGCCGTCTCTGCCTCTCCCCGGCTTCCTCCCTGCCGCATAGCCCGTATCAGGGCTCCGAGGCTGTAAATATCCGCACGCCTGTCGGGACATTTTTCCGGGCGGTAAAGCTCCGGCGCCGCATAACCGGGTGTGCCGGCCATACGGAGCTCCCGTGCCGCAGAGTCATGCGTTCCGAACCGACGGGGCTCACGCGCTGCTGAAGCTCCAATGTCGTACACACTGCCAAAGTCGATCAGCGCGATCCCTCCGTCATTTCGCATCATGATATTGGAAGGCTTCAGATCACAGTAAACAAGTCCTTTCGCATGTATTTTTTTCAGAATACGGCATATGGAAGTAATCACGCTGACCGCCTGCTCCTCTGACATCGGTCCTTTTTCTCTGAGATACCGGTCCATTGACATGCCACTCACGTATTCAAGGACAAGCACCGGTACCCCATCCATGTCAAAGAATTCTGTCAGCCGCGGAATATCAGGAATATGAAGGGTATGCAGAGCATGTTTTTCCACAGAAAAGCTGTTGCTGACAAAGGCATCATTCCCATGCTGATATCGCGCTACTTTCATCGCGCGGATCCTGCGGGAGTTACCCTGACGCACCAGCCAGACGTCGCTCACGCCGCCGCTGCCGATCTTTGCAAGAAGCCTGTATGGATATCTGCCCCTCAAAATCATCCCGGTCTGAAGCATAGCTCACTCTCTCCCCGCTGGTATTCCTGAAACCTTGCGTTTATAAGGTGTGAAATCATATAAAGGTGTGAAATCATATATTTGAAAAAATTCTGTATTTCGGAAGTGCGGTGACATGCAGATGAAAAAAGCGATACCTCTGATAAAAACAGAGTCCTGCAGATGAAGCGATATCATGCATCTGAAAAATGGAGCTATTCAGCTTAGCAGAACGAAAGAGATGATATCTTGCCCTGAAAGATACGAATTGAATTTCAGACATGGCTGGATATGGTCTGGATGGAAAAAATAATCGGCGAACGCCCGGACAATCCTAAACCTCTGCTCCCGTATGCGTCCGTGCGGAAATTCTGATCAAAGAACGGTGAAATGAAATAAATTAACGAAAAACGATGTAAACACCAGTAGTTTTTTCGTTGCAGTTATATATACTGATACTATAGTTCTATGGAGTATTCCTGTCAAGTCAAAATACCCCGCCACCAAAGCGGTGGCGGGGCATCTTCAAAATCATTTGAAGTTTAGATCTCAGAACATCAGGTCGTTCCTCTCTTCTTCGATCCTTTTTTCGGTTTTGTACTCTGCAGTTTGTCTCTGTCCTTCTTCACATACTTGCCGGAACCTGCATTATTTTTCTCTCCTGCAGCAGCTCCGGAACCGGATGTCTTCGCAACAGAAACCGTACCGTCCGCGCTGACAGAAGCCTGTGCAGCGGTCTCAGCAATATCGTTTTTGCCGTTCTTCGTCTTCATGACGTACCAGAGCGGTCCTGTGATGAACACAGATGAGAAGCAGCCTGCCACAAGACCTACGATGATCGGAAGCGAGAACTCTCTCACGCTCGGAACACCCATGATATACAGGCAGACGATCGTGATCAGCGTCGTGACATTCGAGTTCAGTGATCTGGTCAGCGTCTGTGTGATGGAAGCATCCACGATTGTCCTGTAGCTGGAACCCTTCATGATCGGGATATTCTCACGCACACGGTCGAAGATAACGATCGTCGAGTTGATGGAATAACCGAGGATCGTCAGCATGACGGCGATGAACGAACTTCCGACGGAAGCGTAGAACCATACATAGTAAGCAAAGACGATGCCGATATCATGCACCAGAGCAATGATGGCACTGGATGCAAAACGGAAATCTCTGAATCGTACAAAAATATAGAACAGCATGCAGATCACGGCGACAATCACGGCGATCAGTGCATTCCGTCTCATCTCTCCTGAGATCGTGGACGAAATATTCTCTGTCTCGATCGTAGAGGTATCAATATTCGGATATGCCTCTGTCAGTGCTGACTGCAGTTGATCCCTCTGATCTGTCGACAGCTCGGAAGTCTTGATGATGACCTGATCCGAACCGGAGACCTTCTGGAAAGTGATGTCCGCATTGCCGGTCACACCCTCGACAATAGGTTCAACATTCTTACTCAGGGTATCCAGGCTCATGTCCTCACCGAAATCCACCGTCGTTGATGTGCCGCCGATGAAGTCAAGGCTGTAATTGAGAGGTCTCTTGCCCTGTGCCGCATGAATGCCAAGTCCGATAAAGCTTGAAACAAAAAGAACAATGCCGATGGTAAAAGCAATGGCTCTCTTCTCAACAAAGCGCAGGATCTTCCTGTGCTCCGTCTTGCCATACATTCCGATCTTGCGGAGACCAACACCATAGAATGCGTAGCTGATCCAGCGGGAGATGGCCAGTGCCGTGAACAGAGAAAGAATAGTACCGATAGCCAGTGTAGTTGCAAATCCCTGGATCGTGCCGGTACCGAGAATGTATAGTACAGCGGCTGCGATCAGCGTTGTGATCTGTCCATCAAAGATGGCGGAAAATGCCTTGTGGAAGCCCTGACGGAGTGCACGACTGGGTGTCGTTCCCATCGCAAGTTCCTCACGGACACGCATGTAGATAATACAGTTGGCATCCACGGACATACCGATTGTCAGGATCAGACCTGCAATACCGGGCAGCGTAAGCGTGATATCAAACGCATTCATGAATCCCAGATCCAGGAATACAAAGATCAGCAGTGCCCAGCTTGATGCTACACCGGAGATCCTGTATACGATGATCATGAAGATCATGACAAGGATCAGACCGATAATGCCGGCGATAATACTTGTTGTCAGTGCCTCCTGACCAAGAGATGCACCTACCACATTGGAGTAGATCTCATTCAGTTCAAGAGACAGAGAACCGATACGGATATAGGAAGCCAGATTCTGCGCTTCTTCAAGGCTCGACATACCGTCGATCTGCGCCTTGCCGCCGGAAATTTCCTGTTTTACGGTCGGTGCACTCACCACCTGACCGTCGTAGATGATGGAGATCGTCTTTCCCACATTGGCAGCCGTTGCTTCCTGGAACTTCGTCGCACCGTCAGCAGTCATGGTCAGGTCGACCACATACTCACGCTGTCCCGTTGTCTGATCCGTCTGCGCAACGCCCTGCGCATCAGCGATATCCGTTCCCTCGAGAACCGTGTTGCCATCCGAATCCTGGAAAGAAAGGGATCCGGGAGTTCCGAGATCCTCAAGAATCTCTGTAGCATTGGTCACGCCCGGGATCTCTACATTGATCCTGTTCGTTCCCTGCTGATAGACATTTGCCTCCGTACTGAAGTTGGTGACACGCTGCTGGAGCTTGTAGATGGTATCACTCATATCCTCCTGCGAAGGATTTGCCTCCGTCGCCTCGTAGGTAATGCTGACACCGCCCGACAGATCCAGACCTGTACGGATGTTCTGCATGGATCCCGTGTGCTTGCTGCCCCAGCCGAAGATCACCGTATAACCGAGAAGGACGGTGACAACAGCCATGATCAGAAGAACAGCAATGCTCTGTTTTTTCTTCATCATCGTTTTTTCCTCGTTCCACAATCTATATTTGCGGGCTTTGTATACAAAAATGTCACAAAGCCACACCTTTACTACTTTAGCTTTTGATCTGCAAAAAAGCAATACCTGCTTTCACCGATGACGTTACTGTACACTCTTTGTCAGCCACTGTCACACATGGCTCTGGCAGCGTCTTAACTGTAACCCTCAACACCGCTCCGCCTGAATGCCGCAGGTTTCGCAGTCGGGATCGGCGGCGGCTGCATAGGAGCTGTGATCGATGCCCGGGTCCTTTTCTCCGTTGAGAGCGCGGTCGCCGTCGATCTTCATCTTCGTGTCTCCGTCGTCATCGGCGAGTGCCGCCTTGATCATGAGCGCACACTCGATCCGCTTTCTCTGGAGCTCACAGCCGATCTTATAGACATCGTTGATCCCGCCGGTGAAATTATAGGAATTGGCCGCGCAGCCACCGGAGCAGAAGAAGCGCGAGAAGCACTTCGAGCACTCCTCCTTGGAATACACGTTGACATCCTTAAATGCTTTTACCAGATCAGGTCTCGTGATACCCTCATCGACGTTGCCGATGATGAAGTCCCGGTTACCATCGAACTGGTGGCAGGGATAAAGTTCACCCCACGGTGAAACCGCAAGGTATTCACCGCCGGCGCCGCAGCCGGAAAGGCGTTTGTACACGCACGGACCGCCGGTCAGATCGACCATGAAGTGGAAGAAATTGAATCCTCTGCCCTCTTTTGCACGGCGGATCATTTCCTTTGCCAGGATATCGTACTGCTCACAGATCTCCGGGATGTCCTCTTCGCGGATCGCGTAATCCTCTGTCGGAGATGCGACGACCGGTTCGATGGAGATCTGACGGAATCCCAGATCAGCCATGGCGAGGACGTCCTTTGCGAAATCAAGGTTGTAGTGCGTAAAGGTGCCGCGCACATAATACTTGTCCTGATGACGCCGTTCTGCCCAGCGCTGAAATTTCGGAACGACCAGATCCCAGCTTCCCTTACCATTGCGGAAAGGACGCATGTGGTCATGAACAGCCTGTCTGCCGTCAACCGACATGACAACATTGCCCATCTCCTTATCACAGAAGTCCATGATCTCATCGTTGACAAGGACGCCGTTGGTTGTGAGCGTAAAGCGGAATTTTTTATTATATTTCTCTTCAAGGGATCTGCCGTATGCGACCAGGTCCTTGACCACCTGCCAGTTCATCGTCGGTTCGCCGCCGAAGAAATCGACCTCGAGGTTACGTCTGCTGCCCGATGAACGGATCAGGAAATCGAATGCCTTTTTACCAACCTCATAAGACATCATTCCGCGTTTTCCGTGGTATTCGCCCTCATCAGCAAAGCAATAGCGGCAAGCCAGATTGCAGTCGTGCGCGATCTGCAGGCAGAGAGCCTTCACGACGGTCGGGCGCTCCGTAAATTTTTCGATGGCTTCCTTGTAAGGATCTTCGGTAAAAAGCGCACCGGCTGCCTTCAGACTAAAGCACTCTCCTATCGTCTCGGATACCTCCGCACGGTCGTAACGTCCGTCCGCGGAGAGTCTGTCCTCGATCTCTTCCTGAGATACGCCGTCCTTCATCAGGTCCAGGACATCATAGGACAGGTCATCCAGCACATGGACGGAACCGCTGTTGACGTCCAGGCAGAGTTTGTATCCGTTGTTTTCGTATAAATGTATCAAAATCTGTTTCCTTCTTTCCCTTTATTAGTCAGGACTTGTTCATACAGCCTTCGGGTGTGCAGTCCGCCTCTGGCTTGCGACTGACTGCCTGCGGTTGTCGTATAAGTCCACGCGTCGCTTCGCACTTCGTGCTCCCGCGCCGCTGCGAACCTTCGCACTTCCGCGCTGCTGCGCATCGCTCCCTGCTCATTCACGTTTGCGTCGATCACGCATACAGTTTTCTGTGCGTACTTCGTACGCCCAAAAACTGTCTGCCTTTGTCGTATAAGTCCTCGCGTCGCTTCGCACTCCGTGCTCACGCGCCGCTACGAACATTCGCACTCCCGCTCTGCTTGCGCATCGCTTCGTGCTCATGTTCGTTGTCGTCGCAATGCCATAGTCGGCCTTGCGCACCCTTCGGGTGTGCAGTCCGCCTCTGGCTTGCGACTGACTTATACGACAAAATAAGTGTCCCTGCCCCGTCGGGGACAGGAACACTTCTGATCGCAGCTTGTCATGCGCAATATACAGCATGTATCAAAGAGACAGCCGATTATTTTGCATGCTCGCAGGTCTGGTTACCAACTGTGCAGCTGGTCTTGCATGCGGACTGGCAGGATGTCTGGCACTCACCGCATCCGCCTTCCTTAACGCTCTGCTGAAGATTTCTGGTTGTTAAGGTCTTAATGTGCTTCATTGAACAGTCCTCCCTTCCATTGGCCGGATGGCCGATTGATATGAGAATTATAGCATATGCATTTCTTTTTGCAAAGAACAGAAGCTCGCGTCTGCATTTTTCATTTATGCCTGACAGGGCAGATGTCGGCGTTTAAATTATCACTATTTTGTGCACTTTTTGTTTATTTCCGCTGAATATCCGGAATAAATATTGCATTTTCCCTATTTCTGCGCTAAATTGTTGAAGTTATATTGTTCGTTTTTATCTATTTTCTGAAATGTTGTATCGTTTCGTTTATATGGACTGTGAGCCTGATGGCCGGCTGTCAGACAGCCATTCCACAGGAATGCCTCAGCACTTAAGTAAGTTCATATTTCTGCTTAAAAGAAAGGACTTCCCTGGATATGAACGATAAACACCAGCCGGAAAGCAGCAAAACGTCGAAAAATGCTGAATTCATTTCCAACGATACACTGACAGGTCTGATCACGCTGCATCATTTCCTTCATATTGCTCAGGACACACTGAACAGCAGGCAGGAAAAGGCCGAGAAGAATGACTGGTGTTTTGTGTATTTTAACCTCATCGGATTCCGTAAATATAATGTGCGTCACGGTCTGGAAAAAGGCGATGAATTTCTCTGTGAAGTCGCCGGCGTTCTCCGGGGTATTTTTCCGGGAAACCCGATCGCACGCTGGGCCGGCGACCACTTCCTCATTCTCTCAAAAGAAGAAGATCTGATGGAACGGATTCAGAAGGCGCATGAGGAGATCTTTCACCTGGGTGACGGACGTGTCGACAACCGCTGCGGCGTATATGCGGCATCTCACGACGATAATGTCACCGCCAGTGCCGCCTGCGATTACGCAAAAATTGCCTGCGACAGCATCCGGAACAGCAGTGACACCTTTGTACAGATCTACAGCGGCGAAGTGGCTCGTCAGGTGCGCATGCGTGCCTACATCAGCGACAATATCGACGCAGCCATTGAAAACGGATGGATTCAGATTTATTACCAGCCGGTCATCCGCACCATCTCCGGCAGTCTGTGCGGTATGGAAGCTCTGACGAGATGGATTGACCCGAAGTACGGTTTTCTGAAGCCATCCGATTTTATCAGCGTTCTGGAGGAAAGCCGGCAGATCTGGAAGCTGGACAGCTTTGTCATTGAGGGCATCTGCCGGAAGCTCCGCGAAGAAATGAATGCCGGCCGTGATGTCGTGCCGATCTCCTTCAACCTGTCCCGCAGAGATTTTGACATGTGCGATATGTTTCATGTCACGGACGACGCTGTAAGCCGGTACGATATTCCGCGCAGTCTTATTCATGTTGAGATCACCGAGAGCATCATCATCAGCGACAGAGAACGGATCTCCAGAGAAATCAACCGCTTCCGCAGTGCAGGTTATCAGGTCTGGATGGACGATTTCGGGAGCGGCTACTCATCGCTCAACGTACTGAAGGATTACCATTTCGACGATATCAAGATCGACATGGAATTCCTGCGCCAGTTTTCCGATGTGAGCCGGGAGATCGTGGCCTCCACCGTCCGCATGGCGAAGAACATCAGCACGCATACGCTGGCAGAGGGTGTGGAGACGCCGGAGCACGTGGATTTTCTCCGCCAGATCGGGTGTGAGAAAATGCAGGGATATTTTTTCGGGAAGCCCGCTCCCTATCAGGAGAGCATGCAGCTCTGCAAAAGCAAAGGCCTGCTGATCGACAGAAACTCCTGGCGGAATTATTACAGCCAGATCGGCATGGTCAACACCCAGACGGATAAAGCCATTACAATCATCGACTACGCGGATGACGCAGCCAGGAACAGTGGAAAGGCTTTTACGTTTCTTTTTGCCAATCTCGCCTGCAGCGATCTGTACGCATCGCTCGGCTACTCTTCCATGAAGGATGTCGAGCACGATGTGAATGTCAGTGATTTTATGAACCAGTACCGGCTGCTTGACTTTATGAACGGCTTCCACTGGGGTGAGTATCCCGTGAGACCGCGTGAGAACTATATCGCGGTGCGGGGTCACTATCTGAGCCTTCTGGTAGAGCCCATTGTCTCCATGGAAGATCATCATGCGCTTCTCGTGACCATCCATGATGTGACCAGGGACAAAAATATCTATGCCATGCGCCAGATGGACTTTGTGACGCGAAGTCTGTTCATGGCCTACGACAACATCATCACTGTTCATTACACAGGCGACTACATGGAACCGCGCCAGCAGGATATTTTTTTCCGGCAGCTGCCGGGAACACGCTATCACGACATCCTCACACAGAGGAAAAAATACAGCGGGACCGTGATCCATCCCTGCGACCGGGAGCGTTTTCTCGCGTTCACAGATCCGGCGACAATTCTCGACCGCATCCGCAGGGCGGAGATTCGCTCTGTGATCGGCCAGTTCCGCTCTCTCGGTCCAGACGGCAGGTATCACTGGAAGGTACACAATGTGTTCTCCCTCACCGACGACGGAGAGCAGATTCTGCTCTACACGATCAAGGATTCTGTCATCGCCAGCGACCCTGTGGCCGCTGAATTCTACCGGAAGCGCTATGATACGGATACGGAGAAACGGCATCCGGTCAGATAACAGCTCATACTGCAGCAATTCTGTGAATGGCAGTTATCAAATAATATAGGTGTCATAAGTCATTCACCCACTTTTGCACAAATGCAACGTGGGTGATGACTTTTGACACTGTTATCATCAAATCGCAGCGTTATGGATTGCAGTTCTTACAGGGCTCGTATCCCTGGTTGATCAGGTCATCTCTTGACCCGGTGTATTCCTCCCGGTTGCTGTCCTTGATCTTCGCGGCACTCGGACAGTCCGGATAATGGAATTTCTTTGTGTTCGTATTGAGAACATAGGTAGTACCCGCTGCCGAGGGATCCGCCTGTTGCACCAGCTGCTCCGGTGTCGGCGTGGCCTTTGATGCCTGGCCGTCTGATGCCTGACCGCTCTGGTCACTGCCGGTAAATGCCGGTCCCGAGCTGTCTCCCGTCGCATAATCAATGGTGATGCCAGGCTGCACGTTATAGCAGAACACGCAGAACTGAATGCCGGAACCGTTATCCTCAACTGATTCCGCCTCCATCAGCACACCGTCTGCGAGCAGATCATTGCCCTCAAATTCCGGCGTCACGCGGTACAGTACGTGATTCCCGGTTTCTCTGATGTAATCTGCCGTCATGTTTTCGAAGGGCTCCATGCCCTCCACGTTCATATAGCGCGTCCCGGTGATCAGATTTTTCTCATTGGCATTCTCCCCGGTGAGCTGATAACCGATCAGATGACAGCGGTTGTACAGGTAATTGCCATCGATGCCGTCGTATTTGACTGTATGCCATCCGGTCGGTCTGACCTCACCGATCTCACCGCGCTCCTCCGTCGGCATGAGATCCTGCCCTATACTGGCTTCCGCGACGGTACATCTTCCCAGCGAATCAAGATCTCCGTACTGCTCATAGGAGACATTCGTCAGATCATCCCCGGAAAAATAAGGCACGTTCCCGTTGATCTCAGCATACGGGCTGCCACTGTAAGCAGGGACAGCTGAAAGGTCAAAGGCTGCAGAGGCCGCACCCGTCAGCGTCGTGCCAGCTTCGTCGGATGATGAGGTCTGTACAGGCTCCGGCGTGTCGCTTACCGCTTGCGTCGGTTCCGGCGTTACTTCCTGTGCTGTGTTGTCATCGTTTTTATTTTCATCATAAGAAACTGCCGTCTCTGCTGACGACGATGACGCCGTGCTGCTCGCGACGGATGTACTCACAGCTTCTGTACAGCCGGCAAGTCCGACAGACAGAAATACCGTCAGTAATAAAGATAAAAAGACAGACGGCCTGCTGCCGCCTTTTTCTCCCCATTCTTTCATTTTCCGAATACTCCTCATGACACCTGTTTCATTTCTCTCAGCTCAACAGATCCAGTGCTCTGCAGTGATTTTCTCATGCGAATAACCGGCAAACGAATCGCTGTACACAAGCTGATAGTTCTCCAGTGGCAGATCAAAGAAGAGATCTGCCGGGTATCTCCGGTTCCAGTGATACAGCCAGATCTGACCGACCCGGTTTTCGAACGGTCTCAGGGAACGATCTTCCACAAAGCATATGTCGGTCTCGCCGGCGTTTTCCAGAAATTTCGGATCCGCCTCAGCTTCCGGAAACAGATCCGCCGAATACGGTGCGATCTTCAGTCCGCCTTTCCCGGCCAGCGCCAGAATATGCTGAACAAGGACCCGGTCGCGGCTTACCCTCCTATGATGGAACATCATGCCGCCCCGGTCCTCAACCACAGATACTACGATCATTATTTTTCTCCCACATACGGATTTTTTCCATGCTCATTTCCTTACAGAGATCAGCTGATTCACGTTCATGATACGGTAAACCCCATACGATAAATCGTGGTGCAATATGTGTTAATTCTGCGGACACACCTGAAAAATATAGAATTTCAGATAATAGGAATCATCTGCCGCCCAGGTGATCGGATGGTCCGGTGCCTGGGTGCGGAATTCCACCTGACGGAGCCGCACATGCGCATCTCTCGCCGCATCGCGGATGATGTCGGCGAACATCTCCTGCTCCATGAAATGGGAACAGCTGCAGGTTGCCAGGAATCCACCGGGCTTTACCAGACGCATGCCCCGCAGATTGATCTCCTTGTAGCCGCGAGCCGCACCCTTCACGGAAGCTCTGGATTTGGTAAAGGCCGGCGGATCGAGGATCACAAGATCGAATTGTTCTCCCTTTTCCTCCATGCCCGGAAGCATCTCAAACACGTCCGCGACATAGTAGTCGATGATATCATCAAAGCCGTTCAGCTTCGCATTCTCTTCCGCCTGCAGAATGGCGGTCTCCGAGGCGTCGACGGAGATCACGTGCGATGCGCCGCCCCTGGCCGCATTCAGGCCGAAACTTCCGGTGTGCGTGAAGCAGTCCAGCACGCGGGCACCCTTCGCGAGTTTCTGAATGGCCAGACGGTTCAGCTTCTGATCCAGGAAAAATCCCGTCTTCTGGCCTTCCTTCACATCAACGATATAGCGGATGCCATTCTCCGTGATCGGCACATTCGTATCAAACGGCGCAGACAGAAAACCGCGCACCCGCGGAAGTCCTTCTTTTTCCCGTACCTTTGCGTCACTTCGCTCATAGATGCCACGGATCCGGATGCTGTCTTCCGCAAGGATCTCCACCAGAGCCTGCAGGACAAGCCCCTTCAGCTTCTCCGTTCCGAGCGCCAGCGACTCGACGACGAGTATATCATCATATTTGTCCACCGTAAGTCCGGGAAGAAAATCTGCATCGCCGAAGATCACACGGCAGGCGGATGTATCAATGACCTTTTTCCTGTACGTCCAGGCGTCCCTGACCCTCTGCTTCAAAAAAGACGGCGTCACCCGCGCCTCTCTTCCGCCGCGCGTCAGCATCCGGATGCGTATCTTCGACGCGTCATTGATATAGCCATAACCCATGAAATAGCCGTCAAAATCCTCCACGCCGATGATATCGCCGTTCTGATAATCGCCCTTCACAGAGGCAATCTCATTGTCGTAGACCCAGAGGCCGCCTTTTTTCAGCGTCCGGCCCTCTCCCTTTTTCAGTACGGTTGTTGCCGGGCTTGCCAGATCCTCTGCAGATGACGTAACGAGACGCATCTGCAGAATATCCACGTTCTGCTGCATTTCCACAATCTCACTCATGATTTCCTCCTGCTGTACGGTCTCCGCCGTCATTTCTGATCGGCAGATCCATATCCACATCATCTGCCTGCAAATCTAAGTATAAACCTTTTTCTCCTGTTATTCTTCCCTGACCGGAAAGCGCTGCTCCCTATAAGTTACAGTTCAGACAGTGGCTGGCAAAGAGTGAACAGTAACCCCTATAAAGACTTCTTCCTGAAAAAACACATGCCCCACCCGCATTCACGATGCGGATGAGGCTGCTTATTCATGATTTCTTTTTCTTTAAGCTGATTTCCTGAGCGACAAGTTTTTCCGCACCGTAACGCTTGCGGAGAAGCGGCTTGTCGATCTTGCCGGTGGGATTTCTCGGCACATCAGCAAAAATAATCTTGCGCGGTCTCTTATACCTTGCGAGCGCCGTGCAGAAGTCGTTGATCTCATCCTCCGTCGCCGTCATACCTTTTTTCAGCTGGATGATGGCACCCGGAATCTCGCCGAGCCGCTTGTCAGGCAGACCGATCACGGCAACGTCATTGATCTTCGGATTCGTATGCAGGAAGTCCTCGATCTCCACAGGATAGATATTTTCACCGCCCATGACGATGACATCCTTTTTGCGGTCTACCAGATAGTAGAAGCCGTCCTCATCCTGTACAGCCACATCACCGGTCCTGAGCCAGCCGTCTCCGGGAAGTGCTTCCTTTGTAGCCTCCGGATTCTTGTAATAGCACTCCATCACGCCGGGGCCCTTGACACAGAGCTCACCTTCCCTGCCCTGTTCCACTTCATGATAGTTGTCGTCGACGATCTTGCACTCCCAGCGGTAACCGGGTATGCCGATCGCGCCCACTTTATGGTCATTGCCGATGCCCAGATGGACACAGCCGGGGCCGGTGGATTCCGACAGACCGTAGTTGGTATCATACTGGTGATTCGGGAAGTAATCCTTCCAGTGTCTGATCAGGGCCGGCGGCACAGGCTGCGCACCGATATGCATCAGGCGCCACTGGCTCAGATGATAATCTTCCAGACGCACGTCACCGGCATCGAGCGCATCAAGGATATCCTGTGCCCACGGCACAAGCAGCCAGACGATCGTACATTTTTCATCAGACACAGCCGAGAGAATCGTCTTCGGATCCGTTCCGCGGAGAAGCACGGCCCGCGAGCCGGAGATCAGGCTGCCGAACCAGTGCATTTTTGCACCCGTGTGGTAGAGCGGCGGTATGCAAAGGAAAACATCGTCATGCGTCTGCAGATGGTGCTGCTGCTCCATCTCGGCCGACTGCGTCAGGGAGCGGTGCTTATGCAGGATGGCCTTCGGGAATCCTGTCGTGCCGGAGGAAAAATAAATGGCGGCCAGATCATCATCGGTGATGTGGACATCCGGCTTCCGGCTCGAGCAGTCCGCAACCAGCTCGTGATAATTATCTGCGAAGGTCGGCGTGTTCTCACCCACGTAGATCAGAAGTCTTCCGCGGCTGAGTTTTTCCTCGACAGCTTCGATTCTTCCGATGAACTGCGGCCCGAAGAAAAGCACATCAACGTCCGCAAGCTCGGCACAGTAGAGGATCTCCTCCGCTGAATAGCGGAAGTTGAAAGGCACGGCGATTGCCCCCGCCTTCAGGATACCGAAGTAGACCGGCAGCCACTCCAGGCAGTTCATCATGAGGATGGCAACCTTGTCATTTCTTTCGACACCGCGGGAGATGAGCATATTGGCCACACGGTTGGCTTTCTCGTCGAATACGCTCCATGTAATCTCATGGCGGTATGGACGGTCATCGGTCGGCTGGATCAGTGCGTAATCCTTCCATGTGATCCGGCGCGTCTCACGCATGCCCGGGTTCAGTTCTACCAGAGCTACCTCGTCTCCGTAGTGCTCTGCGTTTCTCTCGAGAAAATCAGTAATTGGCATTTCGTTTCCTCCCCAATACAATCAATATTTATTTCACTGCGATTGCAGCGCAGTTGTTTAATGCTTTAACGCGTTACGGTTTAACGCACGACAACAAAATACATATTATCAATTTAGCGTACGTTTTACAAGTATATTCCCACATATTGTTTTTAACCGAATTGTACAGAAACATCACATGTAAGCCTGACCAGACAGCAAAGGAGGAGCCGCGGGCTGCGTCTCCTCCAGTAAAACTACATTATACTTTTTTCTGTGGCCTGCGAATACACGTCTGATGCCAGTTTATTTCGCCTGCATCTTCTTCTCGTATTCGATCATCTGGTCCATCCAGTATTCGCCGTAGTTGCCATATCTCCTGCGGTTGATGTTGGCACGGATCAGCACGACCATCATGACCATGGCAGCTGCGATCAGCAGAACAAACGGTATGGAATCATCTACGACACCCGTCTGTACGGCTGTCGTTGACGTCGTCGCTGATTTCTGATTTGTGCCCGTTGCCGTCGTCACAGATGTATTGGTTGCTGTGGATGCGGCACTTCCGGACGACTGACTTCCGGAACCGGAAGCGGTTGCCGTCGTTGAAGTTACCGTTGTACTTCCTGTGCCAATGGCCACCAGATCTCTGGCTGCATATACCGGCGTAGACGCGCACAGCAGCATGGCGATCATGGACAGCACACTCATCATCCTGATCCAGAATTTTCTCATCTTGAACACCTGCTCTCCCCTGAAATGTTCCGCCGGCTGTCCGCCGACAGGTGAAAAATATCATAACAGTTAAAATTATTAAATAACTGTTACAAAGTATAACACAGTTCTTCACATTTTCAAGAGGGAGATTTTTACATCACTTTTGCTGTTTCCGGGATTTTTTCAATATTTTGTGCTGTTTTTCAGGCATTCATCAGGATGTTGTTATTTGTAATGATTTTAAAATATTTTTAATATTTTCTTTATGGAATTTTTTTCTGTTGCAGATCAGTTTCCTGCGATCCTGCAGGTCTCCGAGAATATTATGAGAAACAGTTCTGTCATGATCACGCCCTGAAGACATGCATCTTCTGCAGCAGGCTGACAAGACGCGAACCGCCCGGCAGACGCCGGAGTCCGTCTTCACTGATACCGGAAACCTTCACGTAAACCACCAGATAGATCACCACTGCTGCCAGCACCGCAATGATCAGGCTGAAGCCCGGACTTCTGGTTATGGCACGGAGTCCGTGATAGATCAGCCAGGCCGCCGCGCCCATCACAGCCGATGCCGCGAAGGGTTCGCCGTAGGTTTTTCTGATCTGATGCTGGAGGCCGAGGTATTTTTTCATGGAGATGATATTCATGACGCAGCATACGACGGAAAAAATAATGTTGGATATCATCACGGCATAGATATCCGACTGCGGAACAGCCAGCAGGATAATGGCCAGGCCCGCCAGATTGACGCCGAGCGAAACCGTGGAATTGATCAGCGCCGTCGTCTGATGACCGATCGACTGCAGCACGCCGCCGGAGATGATGGAGAAGGAATCCGTGATGACGAACGCCGAACCCGTCAGAAGCAGCGTGCCCGCCATATCACTGGCCGCCGGGAAGAGCACACCAACGATCGGGCGTGCAAGCACGGTCAGACCAACCATCGAAGGGATACAGATGATCATGGCCAGACGCATGGTCTCATTGATCTTCCGGTTGGCGGCGTCGATGCTGCCGACCGCGTGCAGGCCGGACACCTCCGGCATCATGGCCGATGTGCTGGCCGAGGCGATCGCGAGCGGAATGCCGATAAGCGTCACATAGTAGTTGCTGTACTCGCCATAGGCTGCGGAGATAGCTGTATCCTTAAAACCGTTAAAGCCCTGGATCGTGGAGTACAGGTAGCTGTCCAGATAGGCGCTGCAGTTCAGGATAAACGAGGTAAAAATAACCGGCGTGATCATCATGAGCATTTCGCGGAAGATATCGCGATAGCTCTCCTCTCCCGTCGTCGTGTCTCTTTCAGCTCTGCGGCGGAAATATTTCCTGTTGACATGAAACACCCAGAGCATGAAGGCAAGACCTGTCAGGACGCCGGCACCCGTACCGATGGTGCCGCCCATGGCGCCGTATATAGCATGTTCCTCATCGCTTCCGGAGTGCGCGGATACGAGGATCCAGGCGGCAAGGATACTGACGACCGCATTCATGATCTGCTCGAGGATCTGCGATACAGAAGTCGGTGTCATGGTTTTGTGTGCCTGGAAATATCCGCGGAGAACGCCGAGGATGGATGAGAAAAAGATTGTCGGCGCCAGCGCCCGGAGTGCGGGAAGCGCATTCTGCTGATTACGCGGCAGGAGAAATCCGCCCAGGAACCAGCAGATGAGCGCTGTGATGCCACCCACTACGACAGCATACAGAAGGGCGCCCCGGAACATTTTTGCCGCGTTGCGGTATTCCTTTCTCGCCAGCTTCTCCGAAACGATCTTCGATACCGCCATGGGAATGCTGTAGGATGAGATCAGAAGAAGGATCGTGTACAGATTACTCGCATAACCGTAGTAACCCAGACCGACAGATCCGAGAATGCTCCCCAGAGGGCTTCTGTACAGAAGTCCGATAATCCTGGAGACAATGGTGGCGATCATCAGAACAGAAGCATTTCTCACGAGTGAATCGCCCTGTTGTTTTTTACCTGTCATGAAATATTATTCCCCTTGCTGCCAATATTTTCAATCTGCCAGTCGATCGGCGTGAGGCCGCACTGCTCCAGATAGGCGTTTGTTTTTGAAAACGGCTTACTGCCGAAAAATCCGTGATAGGCCGACAGCGGACTCGGATGCGGAGAACGGAGGACCAGATGCTTCGGATTGCTGATCATCGAAGCCTTCTTCTGCGCTGCTCTGCCCCAGAGAATATAGACCATCGGTCTGTCCTGCTCCGAGAGCACGCGGACCGCAGCATCCGTGAATTCCTCCCAGCCGATATTGGCATGCGAGAAAGCCTGATGCGCGCGCACTGTCAGTACAGAGTTGAGCAGCATGACGCCCTGTTTTGCCCACTTCACCAGGCTGCCGTTATCCGGAATATAACACCCGAGATCGTCATGAAGCTCCTGATAGATATTCACGAGAGACGGCGGGATCGCCACACCGGGCTTGACGGAAAAGGAAAGTCCCTCCGCCTGTCCGGGCTCATGATACGGGTCCTGTCCCAGGATCACGACCTTTACCTGATCCAGCGGGGTCAGATGAAAGGCATTGAAAATGTCCTGCGCCGGCGGATAGACCGTGTGCGTTCTGTATTCCTCTCCCACTTTCAGAAAAAGCTTTCTGTAATATGGCTTGGAAAATTCCGGTTCCATTGCTTTTTCCCAGGCGCCTGTGAGTCCCGCCATGATCCATCATCCTCCTGCATACCTTATCCCTGCCTGCCATTCCCTTTAACTGCCGCCGGGCACATCAGATATTATCTGCCGGGTGTCAGCCGCACAGAGATTCCGCGCTGCCGCAGATATTCCTTCAGCGGACGGATCTCCAGCTCTTTGTAGTGAAAAAGCGATGCCGCGAGCGCCGCTTCAGCGCCGCCCTCCGTGAGGGCATCGTAGAAATCCTCTTTTTTGCCTGCACCACCGGAGGCGATGACCGGTATCCGGACTTCGTCAGAGATCGCTCTTGTGAGCGGAAGATCATAGCCTGCTTTTGTTCCGTCGCAGTCCATACTCGTGAGAAGGATCTCACCGGCGCCGAGCTCTTCTGCCTTTGCCGCCCATTCCAGCGCATCCAGTCCCGTATCCACGCGTCCGCCGTTCTTGTACACGGTCCAGCCGTTTCCGTCAGCTCGTTTCTTCGCATCGATCGCAACGACCACGCACTGCCGCCCGAATTTCAGCGCGGCCTCACTGATCAGCTCCGGACGTTCGATGGCTGACGTGTTGATGGAGATTTTATCAGCGCCCTCCCTGAGGAGCAGCTTGAAATCCTCCACAGTACGGATTCCGCCGCCCACGGTGAACGGGATAAACACATTCTCCGCCACGCGCCGCACCATATCCACAACCGTGGCGCGGTGGTCACTCGAAGCCGTAATATCGAGAAAAACAATCTCATCGGCTCCCTCTTTGTCATAGGCCTTCGCCGCTTCAACCGGATCACCCGCATCGCGGAGGCTGACGAAATGCACGCCCTTGACAACTCTTCCATCCTTTACATCGAGGCACGGTATGATTCTCTTCGTAAACATATCATACCTCCGTAAAATTTCTGAGGATCTGCAGACCCGTGTCGGAGCTCTTCTCCGGATGGAACTGCGTCGCAAACACGTTGCCCTGCTCTACGGATGCGTCAATCGTCACCCCGTATTCCGTCGTGGCTTTGACGATCGCCGGGTCATCCGCTTTCAGATAATAAGAATGTACGAAATATACATAGGACTCATCGGGGATTCCGCGGAACAGTCGCCCGTCACCTTGCAGATGGATGGAATTCCATCCCATATGCGGGATCTTCCGCTTTCCGTCGTCCGGAATTCTGAGCACATGGCCCTTCAGAATACCCAGTCCGGGGACGCCCGGGCTCTCCTCGCTCGATTCAAAAAGCAGCTGCAGACCGAGGCAGATACCGAGGAACGGCTTTCCCTCCGCGCAGATGTGACGTATCACCTCTGTAAGCCCGTACTGGTTCAGGCGGTTCATACAGTCTCCGAACGCACCTACACCCGGAAGGATCACCCGATCTGCCGCTTTGAGCACCTCCGGATCGCGCGTCACAACAGCCGGCTGTCCGATCGACAGCAGCGCCTTTTCCACGCTTCTGATATTGCCCGCATCATAATCAATAATCGCGATCATTTATTTTCTCCTGTCAGTTGTTCTTCACTTATCTTTCAACTAAACCGCATACAACTGGTACTGTATTAAGCCCGACGGCTTAATACAGTAAAACCCGGCCGACAGCAGGTGCTGCCGCCGGGTTCCCGAAGTTTTCTTTAATCAACAGGTTTTGCTGTTCCTCTTTCAGCCATGCGCTTCAGGACAAGCTCATAGCCGTCATTCCCATAGATCAGAGACCGGTTCACACGGCTGATCGTCGCTGTTGACGCGCCCGTCCGGCCGGATATTTCCAGGTATGTCTTCTTATCACGCAGCATCCTTGCCACTTCAAAGCGCTGCGACAGAGACAGAATCTCATTGATGGTACACGCATCTTCAAAAAAAGTATAGCACTCATCAACACTGTTCAGCGTGAGAATCGCTTCAAAGAGCTGATCGACCGCCTCTGTATGAATATCCTTACTCATCATCCTACCTCCATACAGGTTTTTCCATCGAAAAATCAAGGTCGATTTTACCACGCTAAAACTTTACAGTCAAGGTGTGCGGGAAGAGGTATCTGTATCACTCAGTCGGGCTGGAAGAACAGATCAGCTGCCCGGATATCCTCATCGATCTTCGCCTTCAGCTGATCGAGATTTTCAAAGCGTTTCTCGGGACGTCTGAAATCCAGCAGTTCCACACGCGCCTGCTGTTCATACAGATCAAGGCTGCAGTCAAACAGGTACGTCTCGATCCCCATGTGATTCCCGTCCACCGTAGGCTTTACGCCGATATTGGAAATGCCCTGATACAGATGCCCGCCGACAAACGTCTGTGAAAAATAAACGCCATTGGGCGGCAGCATTTTTTCCGGTGCAGGCAACTGGTTGATCGTCGGGAACCCGAGCTTATGTCCCAGATGACGGCCATGGACGATCTTTCCATCGATGAAATAGGGATAGCCCAGCAGTTCACGCACCTTGCGGACATTTCCCTTCGCGAGTTCCCCGCGGATCCAGGTGCTGCTGATGTCCCTGCCGTCATCTTTTTCCTTCGGCACGATGATCGTCTGAAAGCCCGATGCTGGTCCCTGCTGCTGCAGAAAAGCCGGAGAGCCGCTTCTGTTTTTTCCGAAATGAAAGTCCGTTCCGACCACGACGGCACTGGCATGGAGCTTTTCAACGAGAATGTTGCGCACAAAAGCATCCGCCTCCATGGACTTCAGCTCCTCTGTGAACGGACACTCGATCAGGATGTCCACATTGAGATCTCGCATGATCTCTGCACGCTCACGGTTCGTGACCAGAAGTTTCTGTGCCCGCTCGCCCATAAAGACCTGCGGCGCCACATCAAAAGTAAAAACGGCTGTTTTCCAGCCGTTTTCACGCGCGAGTTCATGGATCTTCGCGATCAGTTTTCTGTGACCCCTGTGCACGCCGTCAAATTTGCCGAGCGTCACAGCCGTTGGCGCATCGCTCACATAGGTTGAAAGATCTCTGACGTAATCCATTGTCAATCCCCTCACCCGCGTAATGTATGCAGGATTCCTCTTGTCATTCTGTCGCGATCAAAACCAATCTTACAGATGTCCTCACCCGCGAGGTTCTGTCTTCTCACCGGCGTGTGGCTGTCAGCTTATTCGCGGTACGAGCTCTCCATGATCTCCTGTTCCTTCAGCTCATGCAGAGAGGGCAGCGGCTGCTGTCTGTATTCCTCCGAGCCGTCGAGATAAGCTTCGTACACCGACTTCCTGCTGTTCTCCTCCGCCGCTTCCTCCGGGTCATAGAAGATCCTGACCGGACAGAACATGCATGTCTCCCTGTCATAACTGTACAGACCGATAAAAGTCCCCCTGGAGTCATAGAGACGAACCCGGCCGGGAAAGGGAAGCTCCGTCCGGTCAGATTCCCGTTTTTCACCGTCTCTGTCCATACTCTGCCGGAGCATATCCTGTATGATCTTTTTTTCCAGGTATCCCTTCATGACATTGCTGACCATGCCTGCCGGAACCTTGTTGCCGTTATGAGCCAGCCCGTCAGCTACATCGATCGTGGAAAAGGAGGAAAGATCAGAAAAAATCGTATCGACCGGCTTCAGAACGTCTCTGAGACGCCCTTCCTCTGCGAGCTCACTGATCTTACGGAGCGTCACCGCATCAGCTTCCTTGAATCCGCCGACCTTCGTCCTGATCAGTTTCTCCATACAGCCGCCGCAGCCCAGTTTTTCCCCGATATCATGACAGAGCGTGCGGATATAGGTTCCTCTCGAGCAGGTGACCCGCATGGTGATCCGCGGCATGCTGCATGAGAGTACCCGGATTTCGTAAAAATGAACCGGCCGTGCCTCCCGTTCAACGGTTTTCCCTTCGCGGGCCAGCTCATAGAGCTTCTTTCCGTTGATTTTTCTGGCTGAATACATGGGCGGAACCTGCATCTGGTCGCCCTCAAAAGACCGAATGGCCGCAAACACCTCTTCCTCCGAGCACATCACCTCTGCCTGCCGCAGCACGTCGCCCGTCGTATCCTGTGTGTCAGTATCCAGCCCGAGAAGCATCACCGTCTCGTAGGTTTTTGTCTCATCCGTGAGGAAATCCGCTGCACGCGTTGCTTTTCCCAGACAGACAGGCAGAACCCCCTCGGCCGCCGGGTCCAGTGTACCTGTGTGGCCGATCTTTTTCTGATGGACGATGCCCCTCAGCTTTGCGACCACATCATGACTCGTATATCCCGGCTCCTTATATACATTGATAAATCCATTGATCATGGCAGTATCTCCGAATATACATATATCCCCCGATACATTATCATTCGGATGCCAACCCTTCCGCTGTACCGCAGTGACTGACCATCATCCGCCGCAAAGGCCTGTCTCCATATCAGGCTTCTTCATCAACGGATGGGATCTTATTCACAGTGCGCGCCTGTCTTCATGTCAGGCTTCATGCGGCTCATCCAGCGCCTTCTCCAGATAGTACGTCAGGTTGTTGATGACGTCATACTGCGATCCGGTCATCGTGCAGCCGGCAGCGCGCACATGACCGCCGCCCTCAAATTTCTGAGCGACCGCACTGACATCGACATAGTCTCTGGAACGCAGGCTCACCTTCCAGACAGAAGGTTCCTTCTCGTACATGAAAATAGCCACTTCAACACCGATGGTATTTCTCAGCTGGTTGACGATGCCATCCATATCCTTCGGTGTGGCACCGTAAAAATTCATGTCTTTATTTTTGACGTACCCGATGATCAGCCTTCCGCCAAGAATCAGGATGGATTCCATGACGGTGCGGCCCATGATCTGATTCTGCACATAGGTCTTCTGATAATAGGTATCGTCGACGATCCGGCTGAACGGAATGCCCTTCTCCATGAGAGCCGCCGCCGTGCGCATCGTGTCAGGCGAGGTGCAGGAATACTGGAAAACACCGGTATCATGCACGATGCCCATGTAGAGTGCCTCAGCACATTTTTCCGATACCTTATCCGGATCCATGAAATAATAAACCAGCTCTGAAGTCGAGCTCATATCCGGATAATTGAACAGCCAGGTGCAGGATTCTCTGTTGGTGATATGGTGGTCAAAGCAGAGCGTCTTTCCCGCAAGCGGGAGCAGATCGCTGATCACGCCGATGCGGTCCCGGCTGCTGATATCCACAAGGATGATGAGGTCATAAGGTCTGACCTCATCCAGCGTGAAGCGCACCTTTCCCGCATCCTCCAGAAACCTGAATTCATCGCGCATATTTTCCAGAAATACGGTCACGCTGATCCCGGGGAAGTTATCCTTCAGATACAGATACACACCGAGGGCAGAGCCAACGCAGTCTCCATCGGGATTCACATGGCCTGCGATCGCTATGCTGCTGACTCCTTCCAGATAATCGCCAATATTTCCTAATCTCATTCGCTTTCCTCGCGCCCTGTCCTGTCCTCTTCGCTGCTTTCCCCGTGCTTTTTTCTGTCCTCTTCCATGACCTCATCGATTCTGCGGGACATATTCACACCGTATTCGATCGATGTGTCCAGACGGAAGATCAGCTCCGGCGTATTGCGGAGGTTCAGGCGCTGCGCCAGCTCATGCCGGATATAACCGGCCGAGCTGCGCAGTCCTTCCATAGTGTCCTGTTTTGCCTTATCGTCTCCCAGCACACTGACCATGACCTTGCAGGTTTTCAGGTCTGTAGCGACAATGGCCTGCGTAACGCTGGTCATCATCGCAATCCTGGGATCCTTGACGTCGGAACGGATGATATTGCTGATCTCTTCCTTCACAGCCTCATTGATCCGGACGTTTTTGATACTGTTTTTTCTCATCTCGGCACCTCTGCCATGATATAAGCCTCGATGCGGTCGCCCTGCGTGAAGCTGTCAAAGCCTTCTACCACAATACCGCACTCAAAGCCTGCCTTTACTTCCTTCACATCATCCTTGAAGCGCTTCAGACTGGCGAGCTCACCTTCAAAGAGCTGATCGTCTCCGCGGTATACACGAACCTTGCAGCCACGCTGGATGGTGCCGTCGAGCACATAGCTTCCGGCGATGTTGCCCACACCCGAAGCCCTGAATAGCTGACGAACTTCCGCGTGTCCGATTACTTTTTCCTCATAGACCGGCTCGAGCATACCGTTCATGGCAGCTGTGATATCATCGATCGCCTGATAGATGACTCTGTACAGACGGATATCGACCTTCTCTTCATCTGCCAGTGCCTTGGCCGTCTGATCCGGACGGACATTGAAGCCGATGACGATGGCATTGGAAGCCGCCGCCAGCGATACATCCGATTCGTTGATCGCTCCGACGCCGCCATGGATGATCTTGATAACGACCTCATCATTGGAGAGCTTCTCCAGTGACTGCTTCAGCGCCTCAACGGAGCCCTGCACATCAGCCTTGACGATCAGTTCAAGTTCCTTGACAGAACCATCCTTGATCTGATCAAAAAGTGCATCCAGCGACATTCTGGACTTTGTCTCCTCCAGAAGTGCATTCTTGTGCTCGTTGACGTAGGTCGCCGCAATATTTTTCGCTTCCTTATCCGTCTCCGTTGCCAGGAGGATCTCGCCGGCATCCGGAACGCCGTTCAGGCCCTGCACCTCAACAGGTACGGACGGGCCGGCCGAGCGGACGGACTTGCCGTTCTCATCGGTCATGCCGCGGACTTTACCGGACGCGGAACCGCAGGCGATGTAATCGCCGACGTGAAGCGTACCCTTCTGTACAAGGAGGTTGGCTACCGGGCCCTTGCCCTTGTCCAGCTTTGCCTCGAGCACAAGACCTCTCGCCAGACGGTTCGGATTTGCCTTCAGCTCGAGGATATCAGCCGTCAGCAGGATGGTATCCAGCAGGTCGTCGATACCCTGACCGGTCTTGGCGGAAACCTCGACCATCTCTGTCTGGCCGCCCCAGTCAGAGGCAACGAGGCCGTACTCTGTCAGCTCCTGCTTTACTCTGTCAGGATTTGCGCCGGGTTTATCGATCTTGTTGATAGCAACTATGATCTCGACATTGGCTGCCTTCGCATGGTTGATCGCCTCGACGGTCTGCGGCATAACGCCATCATCCGCTGCTACAACGAGTACGGCGATATCCGTGGAATTCGCACCACGCATACGCATGGCCGTGAAAGCTTCATGACCGGGCGTATCGAGGAATGTGATACTGCGGCCATTGATAGAAACGCAGTAGGCACCGATGTTCTGTGTGATACCGCCGGCCTCGCGCTCTGTCACATGGGAATGACGGATCTTGTCGAGGAGCGAAGTTTTACCATGATCGACATGGCCCATGACGCAGACTACCGGAGGACGCGGAACCATCTTGCTCTCATCCTCTTCATCCTCCTTGAGCATCTCGGCGATCACATCGACAGCCTCTTCATGCTCGCAGCTGATGTCATAGTTCATGGCGATTTCTTCCGCCTTGTCGTAGCTCACTTCCTGGTTGACGGTGTACATCTCACCCTTCATGAACAGGTCTTTGACAACAACGGAAGGATTGATCTTCATCTTCTCAGCCAGCTCACGGATCGTCAGCTTATCGCCGATTTTAATCTCGGTAACCTTCTCTTCCTTCTTCTCATCCTTCTTATGGGTGGGTTTCTGGAGAGCCTTCGGGATCAGCTGTCTGTTATTATGTCCACCGCTCCTTCGACTGTCGTTGGTGAACTTGTTTCCTCTCAGATCCTCTTTATTCTTATCCTTGTCACGGCTGCGTGAATCTCTTGTCGGCTTCTTCACCGACACATCCATCGCTGCGCTGCCGCCGCGATGATCACTGTGCATACCCGGACGCCCGCCTGTATGGGATCCAAAACGATTGCCTGTGCCGGCTTCGTTTCTGCCGGCTCCGAATCCGCCCGGTCTTCCCGGACGTCCGGAAGCAGACATGCGTCCCTGACCCTGTCCCGGTCTTCCGTTCCGGTCTCCGAAAGGTTTTCTGGGGCCGCGGTCCTGACCGTTTCTGTCGCCGAACCTTCCGCCCTGTGATCTCTCGCCTCCCTGGGTTCTCTCGCCGCTCTGGCTGCGGGATCTGTCACCGTAGGTACGACTGCCGTTACGGTCACCGAAACGTCCCTGACGGGAAGTGCGGTCTCCGCCTGCCTTCTGCGCTGCCGGAGCTGCTTCTGTCCGTTTCTCAGTGGCTGCCGTATCCTGATGATTTCCTTTATCTGCAGCAGGAGATGCCTGAGCAGCCTGTGCCTTTGTATCCTGAGATGCCCCGGCTGTCTGCTCTGCTTTCGCCGCTGCCTCTGCAGCTGCGGGAGCTGCTGTGGAAACGGGCTTCTCTGCCTGTACGGACGGCTCACCTGCCGGAACCGTGCTTCGCGCTGCTTCTGCTGCAGACGTTGCAGCCTTTGCAGCTGCTTCTTCTGCCTTTGCCTCATCCGTTCTGGCAGCTGCCGCAGCCTCTGCCTCACGTGTCAGTGCGCTCGCCGGTTTTCTCTCCGGAACATTGCTCACCGGCGGTTTCGGATTTTCATTGCGGATCACGCCGTGCGGACGCGGTCTGTGGATCAGCGGCACCTTGGCAGCTGAAGCATTGCCGGTCTTGCCGACAGGACGGCCGCCTCTGGTCTCTTCTGCTCTGCCCGCCGTGCTCCGCGTGTCCTTCGCCGGAGCTGCCGCCTTGCCGCGGTTCTGCTGCGCACCGCCCGGACGATAATTTCTCACTTCTTTACTGGATGCGTTCTGCGGATGGAAAACCATGACGAACTTTTTCTTCTTCGGCTTATCCGCCTTCGCCTGCGCATCTTTCCTGGCCGCGTCATTTGCGCCATCCGCTGCCGCTTTTCCAGCTTCCTGACTGCTCTTTGCGGCATCACCTGACGAAGCAGCCGTTTTTCCGGCGGCAGCACCGTTCTTCAGTGCGCGGCGAATTTCATCTGCCTGCGCACCATCGATACTGCTCGCTGCTGTCTTGTCACTGCTTCCCTTTTTCGCGAGGAAATCGAGGATGCTTCTGGATTCCACGCCCAGTTCTTTTGCAAGATCCCTGATTCTCTGATTTGCCAATTACAACACCAGCCTTTCTTCCTGCTCACCGGTCCTGCGTCTGTCACAACGCACCGGCCGTGCCAACTATTCTTCTTCCAGATATTTACTCACGGCACCGGCCAGTCCATCATCCGTAACGGCGAGACAGGATCTATCGCCTGTACCAATGGCATGTCCGAGCTCCGCTTTGGTACGGAAACGAACCGCGGGAACATGATGTCCCTCTGCCATATTCATAAACTTCTTTACTGTATTTTCCGAGGCGTCGACGGAAAGGATCAGCAGCTTTGCCCGGCCTCTCCTGATCGCCTGTTCTGTGGCGTACTCCCCGCTTTCCACCTTACCGGCCCTGCGGGCTATGCCCAGCATGGAGGCTGCTCTCCGGTCATTCATCCGCGGCGACCTCCTTCTCAAGCTCCCGGTAAACTTCCTCGGGGATGCTCACGCCCAGCGCTCTCTCCAGTGACCGCGACTTTTCGGCCTTTTTCAGGCAGTCCGTACTCCGGCACAGATAAGCGCCCCGTCCGTTCTGTCTCCCGCCGGGATCATAAACGATCGTGCCATCGGGTTTTCTCACGACACGCGCAAGCATTTTCTTTTCTTTTTTCTGACGGCACCCGACGCATGTGCGTTCAGGCGCCTTTCGGCCTTCACTCAATAATTTGTCTCCGTCGGCAGTTTATTCCGCCTTATCTGCATCATCCTGTGTGTCTTCTGATACTGCACTGTCCTCTGCATCTTCTAACGCGTCCTCAGCAGTTTCCGTGCTGTCCTCTGCGTTCTCTGCCTCTTCCGCAGGATCTGCATCTGTCAGTTCTGTGCTGTCATCAGTGTCATTTTCCGGGACAGCTTCATCTGCAGCATCATAATCTTCCGCTGATTCCTCGAAGCTGCTCTCTTCCTCATTATCCTCTTCAGCATCCTCGCCGTATGCTTCCTCTGCGTCAAAGATACCTTCTTCTCTCGCCTGTGTCTCATTCTTGATATCGATCTTGTATCCTGTGAGACGGGCTGCCAGGCGGGCATTCTGGCCTTCCTTGCCGATTGCCAGCGAAAGCTGATAGTCCGGAACAACGACAAGTGCCTGACGGTCTTCCTGATCTGCCAGTACGGTGATGACCTTTGCGGGCGAGAGCGCATTCTCGATCAGCTGCGCCTCATTTTCATCCCAGTTGATGATATCGATCTTCTCCCCGTCAAGCTCATCGACGATCGTATCAACCCTGCTGCCCTTGATACCTACGCAGGCACCGACCGCGTCGACATTTTCATCATTGGACCATACGGCGATCTTCGTGCGGGATCCGGCTTCACGCGCGATGGCACGCACTTCGATGATGCCGTTCTGGATCTCGGCCACTTCCTCTTCAAAGAGGCAGGCAACCAGCTCCTTGCACTTTCTGGATACGATGATCCTCGGTCCCTTGGGCGTATCCGTAACGCTCTTGATATAAACCTTCACGCGTTCGTTCGGTTTCAGCGTCTCGCCGGGAACCATCTCACGCTCTGTGAGGAGTGCATCGGTTCTGCCCAGATCAATGCTGACATTGTTGTTGATCACGCGCTGTACCGTACCGGTAACCACGTGTTTTTCCTTCTCCTTATACTCGTTGTACAGAAGGCTTCTCTCCTGCTCGCGGATCTTCTGGACGATGGTATTACGCGCCGTATGAGCGGCAATGCGTGAAAACTGTTTTGAATCGATCTCGATACGGATGTCATCGCCGATCTGAGCCGTCGAATCATATTCAAAAGCTTCCTGCTGCGTGATCTCCGTCTCCGGATTTTCCACTTCCTCCACAACCTTGCGCACCTGATAGATATGCGGCTGGCAGGTTTCCGGATCGATCGTGACCAGACTGTTATCCGTGTGGTGCTGGTATTTGTATGCCTGCTGCAGGGAATCTTCAATGGCCTGCAGCAGTGATTCCTTGCTGATGCCTTTTTCTTTCTCCAGAAGATTCAGAATCTCTACCATATTATCCTGCGGTTCGGCCTTTTTCTTTGCACGCATTTTTCTTCTCTTGTCCTCCTGTTTATCTGCTGTGATCTACAGAACGGGATAAAACGCCTTATACTGTTTTATCTCATCATCGCGGCATTCGCCGTTCTCATCGTTTACCAGTCAAAAGCCATCCGGATCAGGGAAATATCTGCCCTGTTGAATGTCTTTTCTCCGCCGTCATCATCCAGATCCAGTGTAACCGTATCATCGCTGTAATCCTTCAGAACGCCGGTGAAACTCTTCTCATGATCAATGATTTTGTAGGTGTGTACTTCCACACGCTGTCCGAGTGCCCGCTTATAATCCCGTTCTTTCTTCAGCGGTCTGCCGAGTCCGGGAGAACTCACTTCAAGCACATAGGCATCGTCGATAAAATCGGCAGCGTCCAGCTTTTCCTCAAACGCGCGGCTGATGATTTCACAGTCATCGATCGTGATACCGCCCTCTTTATCGCAGTATGCCCTGAGATACCAGGTGCCGGCTTCCTTTACATATTCCAGATCGACGAACTCATACGTGTCACCGATCACGGATAGTAAAATCTCCTCGGCCTTTTTTTCTATTTCTTCTGTTCTGCTCAATCGGATTCCTCCCTGTCCGTACCCGGAAGCAGCCCGGACAACGAACAGGAGTGGACCTCTCGGCCCACTCCTGCTTTAGTCAACTATTAACATGCACAACTCTAACACCATTGAGGCGGTATTGCAAGCTTTTTCGCGTACTTTCGGCATTTTCACAGACTTTCTGCATGCTTTCGGCCTCCTGTCACCTCTGGCAGATTCTGCAACTGCAAAATAATTATGATTCCCGGATATGCACATCCAGCTGATTGTACGGGATCTCGATGCCGCCCTCATCGAAAGCTTTCTTGACACGCTCGTTGGTATCCCAGACCGTCTGCACGTAGTCTGATGTCTTTACCGTCGCGCGCAGCTGAAGGACGACCGCACTGTCTCCCAGTTCGCTGACGACCACTGTTGCGGACGAAGCATCCATCCTGCTGTCCGCGCGGATGATCTCCCAGAGAATCTCCTTTGCTTTTTCCAGGTCAGCGGCATAGGAAACCGGACAGTTGATCATAACAAGTCTCTTGCCCGAGGACGAATAGTTGGTGACCTGATTGTTCGTGAGAGAGGAATTCGGCAGAGAGACCAGTTCGTGGCTGACCATTTCGATGGTGGTGTAGTACATTTCAATCCTGACGACGGTTCCCTCCGCGTTCAGCGCCGGCACCTTGATGTAATCCCCGACGCGGAATGGTTTCAGCGCGAGGATCAGGATGCCGCCCGCAAAGTTGGAGAGCGTTCCCTGTACGGCGAGCGATATGCCCACGCCGGCTGCCGCCACGATCGCTGCGATCGTGCTGGCTTCCACAATATTGAGCCATATACAGATCTCAACGATCGTCAGGATCATGATGCCCCAGGTGATCACGGAGGTCACGAAGGAGCGGACAGATGGGTCGACCTTTCGGCCGGCCATACGCCTGTCGATGAACCTGCAGAACTTTTTCAGCACCTTCCACAGGACAAAAATGATCAGGACGCCGACACCGATGCGTATCAGATAATTGAGCGCCTGTCCTCCGAATGTCTCAAGCCATTTGCCGAAGCCTCCGGTCTGCATGGCGTTCTCTGACGTCGCCGCCAGATCCTCCAGCGTCGTCTGGCCGCAGCTTGTTGATGAAGTTCCGCTTAAATAATCCACTGCCATGATCACTTCTGTGTTTTCTTCGCCTTATTCGCCGCAGACTGCACTTTTTTCGCTGTATCCGTGGCAGCCGTCTCTACCTTTTTCGCTGTATCCGCAGCCGCTGTCTGCACCTTCTTCGCTGTGTCCGCTGCGGCTGTCTCCACCCTTTTTGCTGTATCCGCAGCAGCCGTCTCTACCTTCTTTGCTGTATCCGCAGCCGCTGTCTGTACCTTCTTTGCCGTGTCCGCTGCTGCCGTCTGTACTTTCTTTGCTGTGTCCGCTGCTGCCGTTCCTATCTTTTTTGCTGTATCTGCGGCTGTCGTCTTTGCTTTTTTCGCTGTATCAGAAGCTGTCGATTTTGCTTTTTTCGTTCCGGACGCGGAAGACTTCGATGTCTTCTTTGTTTTAACTGCACCTGTCTGCGCTTTCTTCGGTTTATCCGCTGTCTCTGTCTGCGCCTTACCGGCCTTACCCGACGCTTCGCCATCAGCCTTCCTTGATTTCACTGCCGGCGCCGGAGCTTCGGTCTCTTTTCCGTGTTCAGAAGTCATCCGGATAACCGGCTCCGTGAAGCGGTAAACCGCTACCGCGAGAGGCGCGACACGGATCTTGATGGAATCCCTGCGCTCATCCTGCTCGACCGCACGGCTCAGCTTGACTCTCGGATTGGTCACGCCTGTCCCGCCGAATTCCTCAGAATCGCTTGTAAAAATCTCCTTGTACTTGCCGGGATACGGAACACCGACCATGAAATTCTCATAGGTGACATTGGAAAAGTTGGCCACAATCAGGAGCGTTTCCTCCGTCTTCATGCTCTTGCGCAGATAGACGAGCATATTGCGCTCCCAGTCCAGATTGCTGATCCACTCAAAGCCCTCCGGATTCTCATCCAGCTGATAGAGCGCCGGCTGGCTGTGGTACAGTTTCAGAAGCGCTCTGGTGAAGGCAGTCATCTGTCTGCCCTCCGGCGTATCTGCTTCCTCCCAGCTGACCCCGCCTGCTGCCGTCTCCGGCGATCTCTGTGCGAAATCCTGTCCCATCGTGATCAGTTTCTTGCCCGGATGAGTCATCAGATAGGCATACGTCAGGCGGAGATTGGCCATCTTCAGCTCGGGCTTTGCACCCGGCATCTTGCTGATCAGCGCCTTGCCTCCGTCGCTCAGAAGATCATGCGACAGAGCCAGGATAAATTTTTCGCTGTACATGTACACGGAGCTGAACGTCAGATCATCCTGATGCGCCCCGCGGAAAAGCGGATCCAGCTGGATATAGTTCATATAGTCATGAATGCAGCCGTTGTTCCACTTGTAATCGAAGCCGAGTCCTCCGCCGGATACACTGCCGGTCACCTGCGGGAATCCCGTCTCCTCTTCTGCAGCCGTGATGACACCCGGAAATTCCCGGTGAATCGTCTGATTCAGATTTTTCAGAAAAGCAATGGCCTCGAGATTCTCATTGCCGCCGTACATGTTCGCGATCCACTGCCCGGCTTTGCGGCCGTAGTCCAGATACACCATCGTTGCGACGTCGTTGATGCGCAGGCCGTCCGCGTGATATGTCGTCAGCCAGAACATGGCACTCGAGATGAGGAAACTGCAGACCTCACCCCTGCCGTAATTGAAGATCAGGCTTCCGCTGAACGGATGCACGCCCTTCTTCGGATCCAGATGCTCATAGAGACAGGTCCCGTCGAACGAGGCAAGTCCCTCGTTTCCTCTCGCGAAGCAGCCCGGCACCCAGTCAAGGATGACGCCGATGCCCGCCGCATGCATGGTCTCCATGAACGAGAAGAAGTCCTGCGGCGTTCCGCAGCGTCCCGTCGGTGCGAAAAATCCGCTGGTGGCATATCCCATGCTCTCATCGTCCGGATACTCCATCACCGGCATGAGCTCTACGTGGGTATAGCCCATGGATTTCACATAATCGGCCACCTGCGGCGCGATCTCCGCGTAGGTATACGCTGAACCGTCCTCCCTGCGCTTCCACGTGCTGATGTTGAGCTCATACACCGCCATCGGTGCGGAGCCGACATCCTTTACCTCTCTTCCGGCAATCCAGTCAGCATCCTTCCATTCGTGCGTGATATCTGTCACGATGGAGGCGCCGCCATTTCCCTGCTGAAAAGCAAATCCGCAGGGATCCGGTTTCAGATAGACAAGTCCTGCCTTTGTTTTTATCTCATACTTATAAAAGCTGCCGTCCCCGACGTCCGGTACGAAGACTTCAAAAATACCCGACTCCAGCCGGTTCATCTGATGGAGACGGCCGTCCCATCCGTTAAAATCACCCACAACGGATACGCGGACCGCGTTCGGTGCCCATACGGCGAAGTAAACGCCATCCGCTCCGTTAATGGTCATCCTGTGTGCGCCGAGCTTCTCAAAGGCATGCGCGCTGATACCGTTCACAAAGCGCGTCTCGTCCTTTTCCGTGATCTGGCATGGATAAGCGTACGGGTCTTTTACCGCCTTTCCCTGGTCAGGTTCATCTTCCAGGATGAAATCATACGGCGGTATTTTTTTACCGTTGAGCATGACGGCGAAGTAACCCGCCTCATCCTCCTGAACCATGGGGATCGTCTTTCCGCCGGACCGGATGCTGACATTTTCCCTGCCGGGGAAAAATGCCTGCACCAGAATGCCGTCGTCCGTCACATGCGGACCGAGGATCCGGCGCGGCCGGTCCTCCTCCGCGTAAACGACAGCCTCAATCTCCGACCAGTCCATGCGGTCGTAAACTCTGCTCTCCATACTTTTCTCACTGCTGCGCATAAGTCAGGCCCTCCTGTTACTGCTGTACCGGCTGCTCAGGCGTTTCTGTGCTTTCTCCGCCCTCGGAACCATCTTCGTTCTTATCCGTGATCTGCTCCGGTTTCTTATTCAGGATCGACATAAATTCTTCGCCTGTGATCGTCTCTCTCTCATACAGGTATTTTGCCAGTTCATGCAGCTTGCCCATATGGGAACTGATGAGATCTTTTGCCTTTGCGTACTCCTTCTGCACTTCCTGTACGACCATCTGGTCGATGCGGCTTGCCGTCTCCTCGGAACATGCGAGGGATGTGTCACCGCCCAGATACTTGTTCGTCACGGTCTCCAGTGCCACCATACCGAACTCGTCGCTCATGCCGTAGCGGGTGATCATGGCTCTCGCCACCTTTGTCGCCTGCTCGATATCATTGGAAGCACCGGTCGTGATGGAATGGAACACAAGCTCCTCCGCGACACGGCCGCCGGTCAGTGTGGCGATCTTGTTTTCGAGCTCCTCTCTGCTCAGCAGATTGTGCTCGCCTTCATCTACCTGCAGCGTATAGCCCAGTGCGCCCGAGGTTCTCGGAATGATCGTGATCTTCGTAACCGGAGCGGAATTCGTCTGCAGCGCCGCAACAAGGGCATGTCCTGTCTCGTGATAGGAAACGATCAGTTTTTCCTTTGTCGTCAGCACCTTGTTCTTCTTCTGATATCCGGCGATAACCGTTTCCACAGACTCCATCAGGTCGCTCTGTACAACGAACTTACGTCCGTCACGGACGGCATTGATGGCAGCCTCATTGATCATATTGGCAAGCTCAGCACCGGATGCGCCGGCTGCTGTTCTCGCAACCTCGTTGAAATCGACATTGTCGGAGATCTTGATATCTCTGGCGTGCAGCTTCAGGATCTCCTCACGGCCCTTCAGGTCGGGCAGCTCGACCGGAATTCTGCGGTCGAAACGGCCGGGTCTCGTCAGGGCCGGATCCAGGGAATCCGGACGGTTGGTCGCACCGAGGATGATAACACCCTTCTTGGCATCAAAGCCATCCATCTCCGCAAGGAGCTGGTTCAGCGTCTGCTCACGCTCATCGTTGCCGGTATATCCGCCGCCGTCACGCTTCTTACCGATGGTATCGATCTCATCGATAAAAACAATGCAGGGCGCTTTTTCATTGGCCTGCTTGAAGAGATCACGGACCTTCGCGGCACCCATGCCGACGAACATCTCTACAAACTCAGAGCCTGAGATGGAGAAGAACGGTACATCGGCCTCGCCGGCGACTGCTTTTGCCAGCAGCGTTTTACCGGTTCCGGGCGGGCCTACGAGCAGAGCACCCTTCGGCATTTTTGCACCGATCTCATTGTACTTCTGCGGGTTGTGCAGGAAATCGACAAGCTCCTGCAGCAGAGCCTTCGCCTCATCCTCACCGGCTACGTCAGAAAATTTGATACCGGTCTCGGCCTGTACGTAGACCTTGGCATTGCTTTTGCCGAACTGCATGGCATCACCCATGCCGCCGCCTAATCTCTTGCTGAGCGAACGCGTCAGCCAGATACTGAGCAGATAGATAACTACAAGCGGCAGGATCCAGCTGAGCAGGAAGCTCACCACCGGATTGGCCTGCGTCTCGATCGGGCTCTCAAAATCCTCGATACCCGCATCATACAGACGGTCTACCAGTTTGTAGTCCTCCATGATGCCGGTTCTGTACTCCTGCCCGGACTTATCCGTGAAATAGATCGTGTCGTCCGATGTGTTCACCTCGACCTGATCGATTTCCTGTTCGTCGAGCATCTTGAGAAACCCGCCATAGGTTGATTCCCTGATCTTCTGCCGTGACACGCTCGGAATGAGCAGAAGGTTCAGCAGGATCAGGATGATCATGGCAATTACGTAGTAAAAAATCAGGGGTTTTCTGTCGTTCTTAACTTCTTTCAATGGCAATACCTCTTTCTTTCTCCCGGTTTTTCAGCGCCGGAAGATGACACACGCATGTGTGCTCTCAGAGGAATTTCTCCGAGTGACCTCTCCGGACCGCAGCCTGATCAGTAGCGTCTCAGACGGTCTGTTTCCTCCTCGCCGGGATTCTCCACCTTCAGGATCTCCACATCGTAATGCATGCCGCCGTTGACATTCACGTGGCATACATCGCCGGCGCGGTGTCCCATCAGTGCCTTGCCGATCGGAGACTCCGGTGTGATTCTTCCTTCCATGGAATCCGCCCGCACGCTCGTGACGACCTTCAGGACCATGGGCTCGTCTCTTCCCGGCATCTTCAGCGTAACTCTCCGGTTGATGCCCACCTGATCGTCAGCCATCTTGTCCTCGATGATCACGGCTGTATCGATCATGCGCTGCAGGTAATTGATGCGGCTGTTGTTTTCCCTGTTGGCCTTCCTCGCCGCATAGTACTCAAAGTTCTCCGAGAGATCGCCCTGCGCTCTGGCCTCCTGAATTTCCTTCAGGATCTTGGGGCGGTCGACCAGGGTTCTGTGGTCGATCTCTTCCTGCATCTTCTTTATATCACTTTTTGTCAGTTTGTCATGCATAATAATACTCTTTCATTAAAAACTTTACGCATCAGATTAGCAGCTGCCACAGCGACTGGCTCACTAACTGGCGAAACCTGAATGCTGAAATAAGTCGTCGCAAAGCCATATCCGGCCTTGCACACCCTTCGGGATGTGCAGTCCGTCTCTGGCATGCGACTGGACTTATTTCACAAAGGCGCGATATGCGAGATACGTCTCGTAGATGTCGGCCTTGCTCGTGATCTCCCACGGTGCGTGCATATTCAGCACCGGCACACCGAAGTCGATGACCTGCATACCGAGGTTGGCGAGGATGTAGGCGATGGTTCCGCCGCCGCCGGCGTCGACCTTGCCGAGTTCTGCCGTCTGGCAGGAAATATCTTCCTTATCCATGATACCGCGGAGAAAAGCAATGTACTCGGCGTTTGCATCGTTGGAACCGCTCTTGCCGCGGCTGCCCGTGTACTTGTTGAAGACAGGGCCTCTGCCGAGGTATGCACAGTTATTTTTGTCCATGACATCGGGATAGGTGGGATCAAAGCCGGCACTTACGTCCGAGCTCAGCACGCGGATCTTTGTCAGGGTGCGGCGAAGCTCAAGTTCACTATATACGCCGAGCGCATTCATGACCTCCGCCAGTGTGTTCTCAAAGAAGCGGGAGTGCATGCCGGTCGCGCCGACTGAACCGATCTCCTCCTTATCGGTGAGAAGGCAGATGGAGGTGTATTCCGGATCCTTCTCATCCATGATCGCACGGTAGGAAGGATAAGCACAGACCTTGTCGTCCTGTCCGTAACACATCACCATGCTTCTGTCCAGACCGTAGTCGCGCGCCGCACCGGCGGGAACGACCTCGATCTCCGCGGAGACCAGATCGTCTTCGGTGACATCATATTTTTCCTTCAGGAGAGCCAGGATCCCGGCCTTGACGGCATCCTTGTCTTCTCCCTCCAGCGGTCTGCTGCCGACGAGAATGTTGAGATTTTCACCCTCGATGACCTCGCTGGCCTTCTTGCTCATCTGCCTGGAAGCCAAGTGGATCAGCAGGTCACTGACACCGAAAACGGGATCGGACGGATCCTCGCCGACACATACGTTCACGACTGTACCGTCTTTTTTTGCGATGACGCCGTGCAGTGCCATCGGCAGCGTCACCCACTGATATTTCTTGATGCCACCATAATAGTGCGTGTCGAAAAATGCCATGTCCGTATCCTCATACAGCGGATGCTGTTTCAGATCGAGACGCGGCGAATCGATATGCGCGCCGAGAAGTCTGGCGCCGTCGGTGATCGGCTTCCGTCCGATTCTGACGATCATCAGGGACTTCTTCATCATGTCGTCATAGACGAGATCGCCGGGTTTCAGGGAAATCTTCTTTTCCTTTACCTCATCGAGCGTGTAAGCACCTGCCTGTTTCAGACCCTCTTCCATGCCCTGTACATTCTCGCGCTCCGTCTTGTGAACGCTCATATATGCCTTATATTCATCCGCGAAAGCGTTAATGGCTTCCAGACCACGTTTTTCCCAGATTGTTTTCTTCTCTTCTTTTGCCATATACGTGTCAGGCCTCCTGTTCGCTGTATTCCGTCTGCTGCTGTATTTCACATCAGACATATGTTGTAGTTTACCACGTTACCGCTGCTTTTTCCACATGCCGGCCAACGCAGAGACATGACTGCTCATCCTCTGGAAGTCAGTGAAGATTTGAGCAGAGAGGCATCTGTATCCTGGCATATCGTGTCACTCAGTATACCATCGGTATAATCTTCGTCCGCGCGTTACCCGTGAGCGGATCACGTCGGTCGTAGGTAAACAATACAGCATATGGTGCATCGTCCCCACTTTGCAGGACATCATGGGTAAAAATCTCCACATGTGCCATTCTTTTATCGTTTTCGCGGTTCTCTTTCATCCACTTTTTCATGATCTTCTTCTGCTCTCCGGATTCTCCGGCCCAGGAAGGACGCATCCGGCTGTTCTCTCTGAGATAGAGGTCGAGCAGCAGTGTCTCCTCGTATAGCGAAAGCTTTTCCGGAAAATTCACTGCGCCAAAACGGCGAAGCAGGCTGATGCGGTCCATCCGGGACATTTTTCTCTCAGCAAGGGAATCTCCTGGCGTCTCCTGACCGGCAGTCTCCTCTTTTTCAAAAGCCGCCAGTGCCTCAAAGGTATGAAAAGCATCCCCGAAGTCCTCTGTGAGATGCCCGATCGTGACGGTATACTGCAGGCTGTTGTAATACAGATCGACGGCATCACACACATCGTGCAGATGCAGGATCTCATCACAGGACAGAGAGTCTGTCGCCAGCACCTCATAGGGCGGATGGCTCTGATGGCGGATCCCATAGAGATCAGCCCTTCTTTCCATATCGGAACCCTTCAGCACCTTGAGGAAACCGAGCTGCAGCTGATGAGGATGCAGGCTGTACACATCGTTGAATGACCTGTGAAAACTCTCCATCCCTTCCAGTGGAAGTCCGGCGATCAGATCGAGGTGCTGATGCACATTCCTGCCGGCAGCGATCTTCCTTACGACTTCTGCCAGATGAGAAAAATCCTGACGTCGGTTTACCGATGCCAGCGTCTGTTCATTGGTCGACTGCACACCGATCTCCAGCTGCACCTGTCCCGGCCGCAGAGAATGCAGAAGGCGGATTTCCTCCTCTGTGAGAAGCTCCGCCTCGATCTCAAAGTGAAAATTGGTGATGCCGTTGTCGTGATCTCTGAGATATGTCCAGATCTTCAGCGTCCGGTCGTGATCACAGTTGAACGTCCTGTCGACGAATTTCACCTGCGGCACCCCGGCATCCAGAAAAAACTGCAGCTCGGGGAGTACAAGAGAAAGCGAACGCAGTCTGACTTTTCTCTCATTGGCAGACAGGCAGTAGCTGCACCGGAACGGACACCCGCGGCTGCTTTCATAATATATGATATGATGCTGCCAGTCCGCTGCCGGCGCATCCCGATAGAAAAAAGGAATGCTGTCCATGTCGACAGGCTCAGCGGGCGCCGGATTCCGCAGGATCTGTCCCGCCCCATCGCGATAAACGATTCCCTCAACGCTTTGCAGAATGCCTCTGCTGCAGACGAGCTCCGTGAATATTTTTTCTCCCTCACCGACCATGACGCCAGTGAGCTCCGGAAGCTGCCTGAGTTCTTCCTCCGGATCAAAGCTCACCTCCGGACCGCCGACCCAGAACTGCGCATCGGGCATGACTTGCTTCAGGTCCCGGATCAGCATCTGGATGATGGACATATTCCATATATAGCAGGAAAAAGCGATGACATCCGGCCTGCGCCTGTAAATATCCGCAAAAATATGGCTCACCGGCTCGTTGATCGTGTAACCCGCCGTTTCCAGCACGACGTCCGACGGCATCTCTTTCCGCGCACAGGCCGCCAGCGTGTGAACCGCCAGATTACTGTGGATATATTTGGCGTTGACCGCCACCAGTAAAACATTCATCTGCGTATCTCCAACATTATGGTTATTTCAGAATACAGATGCCTCCACCCGCATCGACGGTAACCAGATCACCCTCATCAATTCCCCGCTCCCGGAGAAGCCGATCAGATGCCTTCACTGCTGTCTGATCGCCTTTCTCATCCTCCAGAATTACACGCACCTGCGGTTCCTGCCCCTCCGGCAGCTCCTCACAGCCGTAGTCGTCCTCTTCGATTCTGACAACTCTCCGGGCATTTGACGGTGCATCATTTCCGACACTGTCCGAAGTCTTCGCACGGTTATCCGCATCCTTCCCAGACTTCTCTGCACCTGCAACCGCAGCGAATGTATCCACCTGAGTATGGCAAACCTCCTTGCCGGCAGCTG
>ONKP01000006.1 GCA_900318405.1 uncultured Eubacteriales bacterium
ATGTGTTGCGTGACTTTGACAGCATCTGAATTGCAAAAGAGTGGCAGGGTTGACTAACATACTTGCGAGATGATAAGGTTAGTCGGATTAACTTGACACAGAGGACGGCTGATTTTGCCGTCTGTAATGGAGAATGGTTGTACATACATGACTTGCATGATGAAAAAATTACGCAGAGCCGCGGCGCTGATTCTTACATGCGCCGTATGCCTGGCCGGCTGCGGATCTGCTGACAGTCAGGAAAGCGTGGAGGGAACCTCGGCGGAGCAGCAGGAAGAACTGCAGGAGCAGTATTCTTCTACTTCCATGGTTCCGGTTCCGTCGGATATGGCATACCGGTATAATACATCGGCTTTCGTGCTCAACAGTGTGGGAGACATGACCTATACGGACTCTTCCTATTCCTACCGTGACGGCATTGACGTTTCCTCGTTCAACGGAGATATTGACTGGAATGCTGTAAAAAACGCCGGCTATACGTTTGTTTTTATCCGCATCGGTTATCGCGGGTATGAGAGCGGAGCGATATCGGCTGATGAACGCTTTGAGGAATACTATGATGGCGCGGTGGCAGCCGGACTCGATGTGGGCGTTTATTTTTATTCACAGGCGCTGGATGAGAAGGAGGCTTCTGAGGAAGCCAGTTTCGTGATCAGCAGGCTTGCCGGCCGCGAGTTGCAGCTTCCTGTCGTGATTGATGTGGAAGATCCGGCAGATGTCAATGTGCGGACAGCGGCCATGCAGAGCGATGAGTATACGACTGTCGTGAAAAAATTCATGTCGGACATCGAGGCAGAGGGATATGATACGGCGCTGTATACCAATCTGTACGGCGAGACCTATATGATGAACATGTATAATCTGGACGGGGTCAAAATCTGGTTCAGCGGGTTCAGCGAGACGCCGAATACGGAATATACGTTTGATTTCTGGCAGTACACCAACACGGGTATCGTGGACGGTATTTCCGGCGATGTGGATCTGGATATCCAGATGCTGCCGGACGGGTCGGATAAAGCCAGTCCGATGCCTGAGTAGAACAGTACATTACCACCGTCGTCTGCGGTCTCGTGGGCTGGAGGTATCTGTATCTCCGGACATTTTGTGATATCTTCCTTTGACTGATTATTGAACAGATGATGCTATATAATAAAGGTCAAAGGAGAGGGCAGAACGCCAACCCCTTCGACATTCAGGATTATGCAAAGAAGCCGGCTTCTGCCTGAACAGGCAGATGACCGGCTTCTATCTGTACGCAGGCGACGTGTGAACGCCTGCTGACGTGTTATCTCATTTGGCTTCCTGCTTCAGTGCTCCCTCGAGAGCTTTTGCAAGCTGATCAGGGCAGGACGTATTTTTAAAGCCGCAGGTCGTACCCTTGAGAATCTCCGCAATCTCTGAAGCGGAACGGCCTTCTGCGAGACGGCTGATACCCTTCAGGTTGCCGTTGCATCCGCCGGTGAAGGAGATATTGGAGATAATGCCGTCATTCAGATCGAAATCGATCTGCTGTGAACATGTGCCGTGTGTGCGATATGTATAATGCATGGAATCATTCCCTCCTTTTTTGTCTGTAGCTGCTGTTGAGAATTTCTGGCTCTGCAGGTCTGCTGTTTTTGACAGGTATTTACTGTCCGGTGCTATTTCTCCCGGATACGCATGGTCTTACGAGATCCGGAAGGTCCGTGATGCGCTTCAGTATAGCATCCGGCCGGTCAACGTGTCCATAGCCGTAGGATGCCCAGATGAAATGAATCCGGGCTTCATCGCCGATGCTGCCTGCTGCCGCACGGACGGCATCACAGTCAGCCTGGATATCACCGATATAGCAGGCGCTGCGGAGATGGTGCCGCTCTGTGATCAGCCGTATATTGTCAGCCTTCAGGAGAGAAGTATCTCCGGGGCACAGGTGGTCGGTAAAAAACGACTCCGTCCGGGTGGCCTGCATGAAGGTCTCAATATAGCCGGCCTGACAGTTGCTGACGATGAAGGACGGTATCTGCATGGTCTGCAGCTTCTTCAGGACCTCTTCGGTGCCCTCAAAAGCTTTCGGCGGAGCAGATGCGATGGCGTCTGCTTCAACGGCGTACCATTCCGCGAGGACATCTCCGGATTCATCCAGCGGGAGATCCGGCAGGAGATCGCGGAAGATAACTTCCAGCGGCTTGCCGAATTCCCGCTGCAGATCCGCCGCTGTGATGTCTTCTCCCGTTCCGCCGCCTTTCGGGTGATGAACAGAAAGGACAGGCATACCCTTTGCCATTCGTTCCGCATTGATGCTGTTCAGCTTTTCTGTCCAGGCCGGAGCCACGGTACCGGTGGCGTCCCAGAGCGTTCCGTCAATATCCCAGATGATGCCGTCTGTCTGTATTCTGTCCATGAAGGCCGCCTTTCTTTATCAGTTGCGAATTGCACCGTACTGCATACACTGTCTGGCAATCATACAGTGTTATCGTGATATACCGGCCGACTTCCGTGCCGGCATTGCTCCGGTAATTGTAGCACCCGTCCCGTTATTTGAGAAGTGGTTACAGTTCAGACACTGCCAGAGCCATGTGTGACAGTGGCTGGCAAGAGTGAACAGTAACGAGAAGTCTCTTTGCGTTCACAAAGTGTACACAAAATACACTTAGAATACACTTGTATTCGTGTCTCTGCATTGCAGGGGATATTATGATAACAGTGTGAAAGTCATCAACCACGTTGCACTTGTGCAAAAGTGAGTGAATGACTTATTGATCCGGTTATCATACTTATGATACCTATATCATGATAGTATGGAGATAACGTAAAAGAATGAGTGATCAGGAAATGAACAGCAGCAACGCTGATGAGCAGAACAGCCAGTCGCGGGATTTGCATGCTGACAGCGGCCAGTCACAGGATTTGCATGCGGATGGCGGACAGCAGTCTGAGGACCGCGCGGGAGAATCATCCACCTACAGCTGGGTAAATCCGAAACTGCGGGGTGGCAGCTCAGAACAGAGCGGGCAGAACCCATGGAGCAGCAAAAGCGGCGACAATTACTGGCATTACGACGAGAGAAATGCCGGCAGTTCAGACAGCGGAAAAACCGGAGCCGACGGATCCAGCGGGTTTGGCGGTTCGGGGAATAACGGATCCCGGGGATCTGGAAGCTCAGGGACAGGTGGATTCCGCGGATTTGGCAGCCGTGGCTCGGACAGTTCCTACGGGTCAGGTAATCCGGGTTCGGATCCTTACGGTAGGAACAGCTTTTCCGGAGGCCCGGGCGGACCTTTTGGAGGCAACAGAAATCAGCACAGCAGAAAGAACCGCAGAAAAGACGGGAAAAAGGGCACTGGTGCCCGCATAGGCTCCGTTATCGGTATGGCGCTTGTTTTTGGTGCCGTGGCGGGAATTGTCATGTGTGCTGTGTATTCTATCGCTGATCATGTGCGTCAGGTCGGCAGAAGTGCTGCGGCTATATCCTCATCGTCTGCTGAGCCGGAAAGTGTGACATCGTCCTCGGAGAACACGAAGGCGATCAGCCTGCAGACCACAGAGCAGGGGCTGGAGAGCAGCGGCGTATCGGATGACGGAGATATGACCGTGGCGGAAGTGACAAAGGCCTGCATGCCTTCCGTAGTCACGATTGCAACGGTGTCAGTGGAAGAGATGAGGGATTTCTTCGGCGGCACGCAGCAGTATCAGGTGCAGGGAGCGGGCACAGGTGTCATTATCGGAAAAAATAGCACGGAGCTCCTTGTTGCCACGAATAATCACGTGGTAAACGGTGCACAGCAGCTGACGGTAGGATTCGCCGATGAATCCGCCATCTCCGCGACAGTCAAGGGTTCAGACGCTGAACATGATCTGGCGGTAGTTGCTGTCAGTCTGGATGACATCACGGATTCCACCATGGCGGCCATCCGCGTGGCGTCGATAGGGAATTCCGAATCTCTGAAGCTCGGTGATCAGGTCGTCGTCATCGGTAATGCACTCGGATATGGACAGTCCGTCACCAGTGGCTACGTAAGTGCGCTGGACAGGACACTGCAGCTCAGTGACGGCACCAATACCTTTACATCGGACGACATGATCCAGACGGATGCCGCCATCAACGCAGGAAACTCCGGCGGCGCACTTCTGAACATGAAGGGCGAACTTGTCGGTATCAATGAAGCGAAAAGTTCATATTCCAGCTCGGGAGTGACCGTGGATAATGTGGGCTATGCAATTCCCATGGAAAAAGCAAAGCCGATCCTGGACAACCTGATGAATCAGAAGACGAGAGATCTCGTGGATGAGGACAGCCGCGGATATCTGGGGGCTTCGCTGACCGATGTGACATCCGACTACGCTGATTTTTACCATATGCCGCAGGGCGTGTGCATTACGCAGGTTATCAACGGCGGTCCCGCCGACAAGTGCGGACTTCGCCGGGGAGACGTGATCACGGCGCTGGATGGTGCCAGTGTCATGACTTTTTCGGAGCTTTCAGACAAGCTTGATTATTATGCGGCGGGTGAGACTGTGACGATTACGTATCAGCGCAGCGTCGGCGGCCACTACGAGGAGCAGCAGGCGAAGGCGGTGCTGGTGTCGGAGAACGATATCAATCAGCTTAAGAAATAAACAGATAAAATAACGTAATGGATGCTGATATCATACTTATGACACCTATATCATGATATCAACAGACTGAAAAGACAACACAGAGGGGTGCTATGTCAGACGACAGAGAATGGGAACTGAATGACAGTGAGGATCATGATGTGACGACGGATGAGAGTCAGAGTGTCACAGATCCGGAGGTACATCAGGATAAAACGGATACAGATGAGTCCGGGAAAAAGAAGGGCGGAAGGGAGCACTACTGCTCCATGTGCCTCCGCCCGGAGAGCGTAGCCGGTCATCTGATGGAAATACCGGGGATGGGCGGACAGCCGGTCTATGTATGCGAAGACTGCATGCAGAAAAGCTTCGACATGGTGAAGAATACCAATTTCAATGATATTCTGAACAATTACCGCAATATGGGAATGCGTTTCAACGGCGCCGATGCCGTTGGGCATAACCGTGCGGAAGAGGCGGACAAAGGCGGGAAGAAGAAACCCGAAAAGAAGAAGCTGACGCTGAAGGATATCCCCGCGCCGCACATCATCCGGAAGAAGCTGGATGAGTATGTGATCGGGCAGGATCACGCCAAAAAAGTCATGTCTGTGGGTGTTTATAACCACTATAAAAGGATCCTCTCCGAGGATAAGGATGACGACGGCGTAGAGATCGAGAAATCAAATATGCTGATGATCGGACCGACAGGTTCCGGCAAAACGTATCTGGTGAAGACCCTGGCAAAAATGCTCGATGTGCCGCTGGCGATCACGGATGCGACAAGCCTCACGGAAGCAGGCTACATCGGCGACGATATTGAGAGTGTTGTTTCCAAGCTTCTGGCGGCAGCAGACAACGACGTCGCACGCTGCGAGACGGGCATTATTTTTATCGATGAGATCGACAAGATCAACAAGAAAAAGAACACGAACCAGCGCGATGTCAGCGGCGAGGCTGTACAGCAGGGTCTGCTGAAGCTGCTGGAGGGCAGTGAGGTTGAGGTGCCTGTCGGCGCGACCAGCAAAAATGCGATGGTTCCGCTGCAGACTGTCAATACGAAGAATATTCTCTTTATCTGTGGCGGCGCCTTCCCGGATCTTGAGGACATCATCCGCGAGAGACTGCGGAAGACGAGCTCGATGGGCTTCCAGGCGCAGCTGAAGGATGAGGGCAAAGACGATAAAAATATCCTGCAGAAGGTGACCATGGAGGATCTCAGGGCATTCGGTATGATCCCGGAATTCCTGGGAAGACTGCCGATTGTTTTTGCACTGGATGCCATGGATGAGGATATGCTCGTCCGCATTATGAAAGAGCCGAAGAACTCTATTATCCGCCAGTATCAGAAGCTGCTGGCAATTGACAATGTGGAGCTTGTCTTTGAGGACGACGCGCTGCACGTGATCGCAAAGGAGGCGCTGGAGAAGGACACCGGCGCCCGGGCACTCAGGGCGATCATTGAGGATTTCATGCTGGATATCATGTATGAGATCCCGAAGGATCCGAATATCGGTGAAGTCGTGATCACGAAGGCGTATGTGGAGCACACGGGAGGGCCGGGCATATTCATGCGCGGGCAACCGGTTCCGGAGCTTCCCGACGGCAGTGCGGTGAATGTTTGAAATAGTTATCTTGCGTATTCCGGCGGCGAAAATTATAATAAAGAAACAGGGCGCTGATATGTCTGGCGCTTAAAGAAAACAGGGAACTGATACGCCCGGTGTTTCCATGATTTTTTACAGAAACAGCCATGGCAGGGGAATGGAGGTAAGTGGTATCGTGTCAGACGATAAGAAAATTGAAGAAAAAGGGAAAAAATTTATCGATGAGTTCAAAGAGTTTATATCCCGCGGAAGCGTGATGGATCTTGCCGTCGGCATGATCATAGGCAGTGCTTTCACGGCTATTGTGAACTCGCTGGTCAACGATGTGGTCATGCCGCTGATCTCCATACTGATCGGAGGAATCAGCTTCAGCGAATGGAACATCAAGCTTGGTACAGGTGACAGTGCACCGGTGCTGGGACTCGGAAACTTCATCGCTGCAGTCATTGATTTTATTCTGATCGCTTTTGTGATCTTCCTGCTTGTGAAGGCTATTAACAAGCTGCATTTCAAGAAGAATGAAGAGAAACCGGCACCGACGACGAAGATCTGCCCTTACTGCAAGAGCGAGATCCCGATCGATGCTACGCGCTGCCCGCACTGCACCTCAGAGCTGGCAGACGAGAAGGAAGCCTAAGCCGCACAGAGAGGATCCGGAGCCATGCATGGCGCCGGATCCTCTCGTGTTTGTATAAAAATACTGGCAGGGTTACAGTTCAGACACTGTGGCTGGCAAAGCGTGAATAGTAACCAGGCAGGATGCCGCGTAGAGAGGGCTGACTTGTCATTCGGTCCACGCAGGATTATAATAGGCAATGGCTGTGTACCCGGCGCGCCATGGGTATCTGCGGAATCATGTGGCGGTTCTTTGCAGGTCCTGAGGTTTCCGGCAACAGCCAGACCAGACAAGAGGAGTGGAGACAATATGAAGAAGAAAACAGCAGCGCTCTGCATGCTGCTTGCTGCCGGTATGATCGCCGGCTGCGGTTCGCAGAGTGCGGTAGATACGTCGATGTCAGCGGAAGCACCTGAGGAAAAGGTGACGACAGCGAGTTCCAGTGTTCCGGAAGAGACGCCGACACCGACCGAAGAAGCTATCAGTGCCGTATCCGTAGAGCCGGATAACGGACTGGCTGACGGCCAGATGTACAGCTACCTGACGGGTGAGCCTGTCAGCACAGATGTCGGAAATCTGAGACCGTTCGCCGTGATGATCAACAACCTGGACGCAGCGCTTCCGCAGTCGGGCATCGGCAGCGCGGACATCATTTATGAGGCAGAAGTTGAGGGATCCATCACCAGAATGATGGCTGTATTCCAGGATCCCACCAGTCTTCCGAAAATCGGACCTGTCCGCAGCTCGCGTCATTATTACATCTATATGGCGGATGATTCGGAGGCAATTTACACGCACTTCGGATGGAGCCCGCAGGCGCAGGCCATCATCGAGGGCCAGGGACTCGAGCATATCAACGGTATGACGGACAAGTCGGGTGCATTTTTCCGTACGTCGGACAGAGTAGCACCGCATAACGCATATGTGGACGGCTCACGGCTTCCCGAGCTCGCACAGGCAGCGGGCTACAGCCTGACACACAGCAGCGAGTATCAGCCGAACCTGGCTTTTAATACTGAAAATACAGACCTGACAGAAGGTGAAGACGCACAGGTTATTCATATCGGATTCTCCTATGACAATCCTGTTCTCACCTATCACAGCGATGACGGGCTGTATTACCGTTCGGAATACGGCGGCGAGCAGATCGATGCCGAGACCGGCAATCAGCTCTGCTTCAAAAATGTGATCATTCAGCAGGTAACGAAGGCAATTCTGGAAGACGGCGAGCACCTTGAACTCGGCATGTTCGGCACAGGTACAGGATATTATGCCACCAACGGCAAGATCATTCCGATCACCTGGAAGAAAGACAGCCAGCAGGACAAGACGATCTACTATGATGCGTCAGGCAACCAGCTGAAGCTGAATCCGGGAAAAACAATGATCGAAGTCATTAATCAGGATTATACAAATACCTGGGGCGCTGAATAAGCGAAGATTTCTGTGGGGCTGTCGGGCTGCGCATGGATATGCGCGGGCGGCAGCCCTTCTGTTGTACCTGACATTCTGTATCACTGCAAGCGCACATCCGGAGCCACAGAGAAGGCATAGTGATCCGCACTTTGTGACATGGCATTTTCGGTCGGTGCCGCTATGAGACGGGGATTCACCGGATGGATACGGTTTCAGCGGAAAGGAGTTATGATGAAAGCAATTGTATGTGCAGACAGGAACTGGGGAATCGGCTATCATAACCGTCTCCTCGTAAGCATACCGCATGATGCCAGATTTTTTCAGCAGCAGACAGAGGGAAAGATTGTCGTGATGGGACATCATACCCTGGACAGTCTGCCGGGCGGAAAACCGATGACAGGGCGGACGAACCTGGTGCTGTCAGGCCTGCCGGATCTGCAGGTGCGCGGGGCAGAGATCGTACATAACCGCGCAGAACTTTTTCAGCGCCTGAAACAGGAGAATCCGGATGACATTTACGTTATCGGCGGCGGGAAGGTCTATGAACTTCTTCTGCCATACTGCGATACGGCATATGTGACGCGGGTAGACGAGTCATATCAGGCGGACACCTGGTTCCCGCCGATCGACTATATGCCCGAATGGCAGAAAGAGGAAGAAAGTGAGGAGCAGACATACTTCGATATCGCTTACACTTTCTGTACCTATCGGAAAAAATATCACACGGAGCTGCCGGAAAGCTGAGAATCCATCTTCCCGAAAGCCGGTAATTCGTGTACAGTACATGAGAAGACAGCAGGCAGTACAGAAATACAGCAATATCATTCTTCTGATGCAGGGCGGAGGCAGAGCATGAAGACGAGAAAAGTACAGATCGGTGACCGTGTGATCGGCGGCGGCATGCCCATCCTGATCCAGTCAATGACCAATACAAAGACAGAGGATGTAGCGGCAACTGTTGCACAGATCCATGCGCTCGAGAAGGCGGGCTGTGAGATCGTGCGCTGCACGGTGCCCACGGAAGAAGCGGCAAAAGCACTGAAGGAGATCAAAAAACAGATCTCCATACCGCTGGTGGCAGACATCCATTTTGATTACCGGCTCGCCATTGCGGCGATCAAAAACGGCGCAGACAAGGTCCGCATCAATCCGGGCAATATCGGTAGCACCTCGCGTGTGCGTGCAGTTGTCAAATGTGCCGCAGATCGCAATATCCCGATCCGTGTCGGCGTAAACAGCGGCTCTCTGGAAAAAGAATTTCTGGAAAAATATCACGGCGTGACGGCAGAGGGACTGGTGGAAAGTGCACTCCGTCAGGCACAGGTCATCGAGGACATGGGCTATGACAATCTGGTCATCAGCATCAAGTCTTCGGATGTCATGATGTGCGTCAGAGCGCATGAACTGATCGCTGACAAAACAGATCACCCGCTGCACGTGGGCATCACGGAGGCCGGCACCATATGGCGCGGCAGCATGAAATCGGCGATCGGACTCGGCATCATTCTGCACGAGGGCATCGGTGATACGATCCGCGTATCGCTGACAGGTGAACCCGTGGAAGAAGTGAAGACGGCGAAGTTTATCCTGAAGGAACTCGGGCTCCGTTCTTTCGGCGGGGTTGAGGTGGTTTCCTGTCCTACCTGCGGCAGGACGCAGATCGATCTGATCGGTCTCGCCAATCAGGTGGAAAAGCTGGTGGCTCAGTACCCGCTGAATATCCGCGTGGCCGTCATGGGCTGCGTGGTCAACGGGCCAGGAGAGGCGCGCGAGGCGGACCTCGGCATTGCCGGCGGCAGGGGAGAGGGACTCCTGATCCGGCACGGGCAGATCATCAGGAAGGTACCGGAGAGCGAACTGCTCGCGGCTTTGAAAAACGAGCTTGACAACTGGCAGGCGGACGAGGCGGACTGAAGAAGGAGAGATACATGCCTGAAACCCTGGAAACAATGAAAACGCTGGAAGAGGTTTTCCCGAACCTGGAACTGCACGGTGAGGCGGAAGAATACCTGGCAGGGGCCAGAGTGCGCCGTCTCTACCGCAGGGGTCAGGAAAACGTGATCCATATCGATCTGGTCAGCACGCAGTGGATTCACAAGAAATACATTTTTGAACTGGAAAAGGAGATCCACGACCAGCTGTTCCCGGATACGGATATCAGCTTCCGGGTCAATGAGCATTTTCAGCTGTCAAAGCTTTATACGCCGGAGCGGCTGATCGAGGCGTACGATTCCAGCATGCGCATGGAGCTGAAGCGCCGCGATGCGCTTCTCGGCTACGTGTACGGGACGGCGAAGTTTTCCTATCCGGATCCCGTGACCGTCCGCGTGGAGATCGAGGATACGATGATCGGCCATGAGAAGAGCCTGCAGCTGGAGAAGTATCTGCGCGGCGTTCTCACGAACCGGTGCGGTATGACGGTGGAGATCGAGACGGGCTTCTGCGAGGCGAAGAAAAATTCACGGCTGGAGCGCAGCAGAAAGCAGATGCAGGAGCAGGCGCGCCGGATCTGGGAGAATTCCGAGGCCGGGAGAAAAGCGATGGCTGAGGGAACGACCGGGCAGCCGGTATTCGGAGATGAAAATGGCAGCGCAGCTGATGAAGCGGGATCCGCTGCAGGACAGACAGGAAGCCCCCGTGCGCAGGAGAGCGCAGCAGGCAGAACTGCGGGAGGCAGTTCCGCAGCCGGGGCGCACGGCAGAACTGCGTTTGCAGAGCGGAGCGCGTCCGGACAGGGATCACATGCCGGGAGCTCCTACGGAAATTCCTGGGGCAAGGGCAGCTACCGCGGGAAGCGCCGGATGCGCCGGGGCGGCTTTGATCCGTTCGGCGACAGCATCCGCGAGGGCGACGATCCCGATCTGCTGTATGGTACCGCCTTCGAGGGCGACAGCATTCCGATCCAGAGCATCGATGAGACGACAGGCGACTGCATTATCCGCGGCCAGATCACGGCAATGGAGAGCAAGGACACGAAAAAAGGGAAAGCCCTGTTTATTTTTGCCGTGACGGATTTTCAGGACACGATCAAGGCAAAGATTTTTACCTCCATGGAACACAAGGGCGAGCTCGAGGGCATTCTGAAGCCCGGCTCGTTTATCCGCATGCACGGCCGTGTCATGCTCGACGACTGGGAGCATGAGCTGACCTTTTCCAGAGTCCTCGGCATCATGAAGTCGTCAGATTTCCGTGAGAAGCGGTATGACAACAGCACGGAGAAACGCGTGGAGCTTCACTGCCACACGAAGATGAGCGATATGGACGGTATCACGGATGCCGCGACACTGGTGAAGCGCGCGCACAGCTGGGGATGGAAGGCGCTGGCCATCACGGATCACGGTGTTGTGCAGGCGTTTCCGGAGGCCAACCATGTCATCGAGGACTTCGACAGCGCCTGGCAGGATAAGTACAAAGCGGAGCATCCGGACGCGACGAAGGACGAGATCAAAAAGCAGCACGATCCCTTCAAGGTTCTGTACGGCATGGAGGCCTACATCGTCGATGATCTGAAGGGTGTGGCTGTCGACAGCCATGGCCAGAGCCTCGACGATAACTTTGTCGTGTTTGATATCGAGACTACGGGTCTGTCCAATGTGACGTGCAAGATCATTGAGATCGGCGCTGTCCGCGTGGAAAAAGGACAGATTGTGGCGCGCTTCTCGGAGTTTGTCAATCCCGAGGAGCCTGTGCCGTTCCGCATCACGGAACTCACGAGTATTACTGATGAGATGGTGCAGGACGCACCCCCGATCGACGTCATTCTGCCGAAATTCCGCGAATTCTGCGGAGACGCGGTTCTGGTCGCTCACAACGCGGATTTCGATACGGGATTCATCCGCGCCGAGAGCGCAAGACTCGGCATTGACTGGTCCTTTACCTATGTGGATACGATCGGCATGGCGCAGCTGCTCCTGCCCAGCCTGTCGCGTTTCAAGCTGGACACCGTGGCCAAGGCAGTCGGTGTGCCGCTCGGCCATCATCACAGAGCAGTGGATGATGCGGAGTGCACGGCGCTGATCTTCGTCCGCTTCGTAAAAATGCTGAAGGAGCGTAACATTGAAGACCTGGATACGCTGAATCACGAGGCACAGGTGGACCGGAACTGGATCCGCAAGGCATCATCGTATCACGCGATCATTCTGGCAAAAAATGAGACCGGCCGCGTGAACCTGTACCGCTGCGTGTCCGAGTCGCATCTGAAATATTTCAACCGTGTGGCGAAGCTGCCGAAGAGCTTCATCCAGGCGCACAGAGACGGGCTGATCCTCGGCTCCGCCTGCGTCGCGGGCGAGCTCTATCAGGCGCTGCTCCGCGGTGAGCCGCCGGAAAAAATAGCGCGGATCGTTGATTTTTACGACTATCTGGAGATCCAGCCGATCGGCAACAATGCTTTTCTTATGGAAGATGAGAAAAATCCGTCAGTGAATTCCGTCGAGGATCTGCAGGACATGAACCGGAAGATCGTGAAGCTCGGTGCACAGTTCAAAAAGCCTGTCGTGGCGACGTGCGATGTGCACTTCATGGATCCGGAGGACGAGATCTACCGCAGGATCATCATGGCCGGCAAAAAGTTCAGCGATGCGGATCAGCAGGCGCCGCTGTTTCTCCGGACGACCGAGGAAATGCTCGGTGAATTCGCTTATCTGGGCGAAGAGAAGGCGCGCGAGGTCGTTATCGAGAACCCGAACCGCATTGCGGATATGATCGAGAGAATCAGCCCGATCTATCCGGACAAGTGCCCGCCGGTCATTCCGCACTCGGATGAGATGCTGCGTGAGATCTGTCACCGCCGGGCGCATGAGATCTACGGACCGGATCTGCCGGAGACTGTCTCTGCAAGGCTGGAGAGAGAGCTGACATCGATCATCTCCAACGGCTATGCCGTCATGTACATCATTGCGCAGAAGCTCGTGTGGAAGTGCAACGAGGATGGCTATCTGGTAGGCTCGCGGGGCTCCGTGGGAAGCTCCTTTGTCGCGACGATGGCAGGTATCACGGAGGTGAACCCGCTGCCGCCGCACTACCTCTGCTCGTATGATTACCACTGCGAGTTTGACACGCCGGATGTCATGAAATACAGGAAGATGGGTTACTCCGGCTGCGATATGCCGGACAAGAAATGTCCGGTCTGCGGACGGCCCATGCAGAAGCTCGGCTTCAACATTCCGTTCGAGACCTTCCTCGGCTTTGCCGGGAACAAGGAGCCGGATATCGACCTGAATTTCTCCGGTGAATATCAGACAAAGGCGCACGCCTATACGGCGGTTATTTTTGGCGACGGACAGACGTTCAAGGCCGGAACGATCGGTACGCTGGCTGACAAGACGGCCTACGGTTTTGTGAAAAATTACTTTGAGGATCACGGCATTCACAAGCGCAGCTGCGAGATCGACCGGATCGTGCAGGGATGCGTCGGCATCCGGCGGACGACCGGTCAGCACCCGGGCGGCATCGTCGTTCTGCCGCAGGGCATGGACATCAACCTGTTCACGCCTGTGCAGCACCCGGCGGACGATCCGGATTCGGATATCGTCAGCACGCATTTTGATTACCACTCGATTGATTCGAACCTGTTGAAGCTCGATATTCTTGGACACGATGATCCGACGATGATCCGTATGCTGGAGGACCTGACAGGCAAGAAAGCGACGGATGTGGCGCTGGACGAGCCGAAGGTCATGAGCCTGTTCCAGAATCTCTCGGCGCTCGGCCTGAAGCCGGAGCAGATCCACGGAGTAAAGCTCGGAACGCTCGGTATCCCCGAATTCGGCACGCGCTTCGCGATGCAGATGCTCACGGATACGCAGCCGAAGAACTTTACCGACCTCTGCCGCATCTCGGGCCTCTCACACGGCACGGATGTGTACACAGGCAACGCGGAGACGCTGATCAAATCGGGCACATGTACGCTGGGAACAGCCATCTGCTGCCGTGACGATATCATGGTCTACCTGATCAACCAGGGCATGGACCCGGAGGAGAGCTTCACGATCATGGAGCGCGTCCGCAAGGGAAAGGTAGCCAAGGGCAAGGTGAAGGAGTGGCCGCAGTGGAAGAAGGATATGCACGATCACGGGGTGCCGGACTGGTACATGGGATCGTGTGAGAAAATCAAGTATATGTTCCCGAAGGGGCATGCCGTCGCCTACGTGATGATGGCATACCGCGTGGGATGGTATAAGGTGTATTATCCGCTGGCGTATTATGCCGCCTATTTTTCTATCCGCGCCAAGGCTTTTTCCTATGAAAAAATGTGCCGCGGCCAGCAGCACCTGGAAATGATCATGGATGACTATAACGCGCGGAAGGATGAGCTCTCCAATATGGAGCAGGACCAGTACGGCGATATGTGCCTGGTGGAGGAGATGTACGCGCGCGGGTTCACGTTCGTGCCGATCGATATCTACAGGGCGCAGCCGCACCGCTTCCAGATCGTGGACGGCAAACTGATGCCTTCGCTGGACGCGATCGACGGTCTCGGCGCCGTGGCAGCGGACAGCATTGCGCTGGCGGCCCGCGACGGGAAGTTCCTGTCGATGGAGGATCTGCGCAACCGCGCGAAGGTCGGAAAGTCGATCACGGATACGCTTGTGCGGCTGGGAATCTGCAGTGATCTGCCGGAAACGAGCCAGATTTCGCTCTTCGATTTGGAGAGATTTAGCAGTTGACGCCGCGTTCAGGCAGGTTATATAATAGCGACGGTTAAAGTGAAGTAAATTACTAGGAATTATCTTCGGAGGTTGTTATGGCTGAACCATTATTACAGGTGAAGAACCTGTCTGTTAGTGTAGAGGATAAGGATATCCTGAAAAATATCGATCTCACCGTGAATAAGGGCGAGACACATGTGCTGATGGGCCCGAACGGTGCCGGCAAGTCGACGCTGGGCAATGCGCTCATGGGCAATCCGAACTATATCATTAAGAGCGGCAGCATTGTTTTTGACGGTAAGGATATTATGGAGGAGTCCGTCAATGAGCGTGCGAAGGACGGCATTTTCATGTCGTTCCAGAACCCGATCGAGGTGCCAGGCATTACGCTTTCCAATTTTATTCGCACGGCGCTGGAGCAGAAGACCGGAAAAAGGATCCGTCTGTTTGATTTCCGCAAGAAGGTGGAGATGGCAATGGACATCCTGGACATGGATCACACCTATGCGGAGCGTGACCTGAATGTGGGCTTTTCCGGTGGTGAGAAGAAGAAGGCGGAGATCCTGCAGATGCTGATGCTGCAGCCGAAGCTGGCGATTCTGGATGAGACCGATTCTGGTCTTGACGTCGATGCGGTCCGCACGGTTTCCCGCGGCGTGGAGGAGTATCAGAAGAACCAGGATGGTGCACTGATCATTATCACGCACAGCACGAGAATCCTTGAGTCGCTGCAGGTGGATTATACGCATGTACTTGTCAACGGACAGATTGTTGAGAACGGCGACGGATCGCTGGTTGACGAGATCAATGAGAACGGTTTTGAGCGCTTTGAGACGCAGGCGCAGTGATTGCCGGACAGAGGAGCTGCTGAACTTTTCAGTATAAAAGAACTGCGCAGTGAACAGACATAAGAAAAGAGTGTAAAGTATGGGAAAGGATAAACCGATCGTCAAGGACATTGACCGGAGCATGTACGACTTCGTCAAGAAGGAAGATGATGCGTACCGCACGGAGGAAGGCCTTACGCCCGAGATCGTCCTTGAGATCTCCAAAGAAAAAAATGATCCGGAGTGGATGCGGGATTTCCGCCTGCATTCTCTGGAGGAGTATAACAGACTGAAACTTCCGGACTGGGGGCCGTCAATTGACGGTCTTGACATGGATAATATCGTCACCTATGTCCGCCCGAATGCGAAGCGCATGGTGAAGGACTGGAACGAGGTGCCGGAGGATATCAAGGATACGTTTGAGCGACTGGGCATTCCGCAGGCAGAGCGTGCGTCGCTCGCCGGTGTCGGTGCGCAGTATGATTCCGAGCTCGTGTATCACAATGTGAAGGATGAGGCAGCGGAGCAGGGCGTTATCTATACGGATATCGAGAGCGCGCTCCGCGGCGAATATGCGGATATGATCCGCAGCCACTTTATGAAGCTTGTGCCGCCGACGGATCACAAATTCGCGGCGCTGCACGGTGCCGTGTGGTCGGGCGGTTCCTTCGTCTATGTGCCGAAGGGTGTTCATCTGGACTTCCCGCTGCAGTCGTATTTCCGGCTGAATGCCAAGGGCGCCGGCCAGTTCGAGCATACGCTGATCATCGTGGATGAGGGTGCTTATCTGCATTTCATCGAGGGATGCTCGGCACCGAAGTACAATGTGGCCAATCTGCACGCGGGCTGCGTGGAGCTGTACGTAGGCAGAAATGCGACGCTCCGCTATTCCACGATCGAGAACTGGTCCAAGAACATGTACAACCTCAACACCAAGCGTGCCGTTGTGGATGAGGGCGGAAAAATAGAATGGATCTCCGGTTCCTTCGGCTCTCATGTCTCCTATCTCTACCCGATGAGCATTCTGAAGGGGAGAGGCGCAAGGGCAGAGTTCACCGGCGTCACCTTCGCCGGCCACGGCCAGAATCTGGATACGGGCTGCAAGATGGTGCACAGCGCACCGGATACGTCCTCGTATGTGAGCACGCGTTCGATCTCCAAGGACGGCGGCATCAGTACATTCCGCAGCTCGGTGGTGATCAATAAGAATGCAAAGAACAGCAAATCTTCTGTTTCCTGCCAGTCGCTGATGCTGGATGATATCTCCCGGTCGGATACGATCCCGGCGATGGATATCCGCACGGCGGATGCCGATGTGGGACACGAGGCGAAGATCGGAAGAATCAGCGATGATGCCGTGTTCTATCTGATGAGCCGCGGCCTCACAGAAGAGGATGCGCGTGCACTGATCGTCAGTGGTTTTGCGGATAACGTAGGCAAGGAGCTTCCTCTCGAGTATGCGGTTGAGATGAACAATCTGATCCGTCTTGAGATGAAGGGCGCCAATGGGTAAGGAGGCAGAGATGAGCGAAAAAGAAGAAATCAGACTCAACCGGCTGCCGGCGATTACCTGGTACTGGCTGAATATGAATGAGAGCGAGATCACGAGTGAGCCCTGCGACGGAGAGGCAGAAGTTTCTGTATCTGTACCCGACGGCGTGACGGAAAGCCGCGTGCGTCTCTCAGAAAATAAAGAGGTTGAGGATCTCAGCACACAGCCGACCGGCGCGGGCGCTGCGTTTTCAAAAATTTTTGACACAGCCGGAACAGAGGCAAGGCTTTATACAGTTCCTGCGGGCCTGAAGGCAGACAAACCGCTGAAGCTGCAGTTTGCTTTTGCCGATGGGAAAAACAGTCTGGATCAGGTCGCACTGGATGTGCAGAAAAATGCCGAGCTGACCCTCGTGATGGATTACGCTTCGGATGAAGCGGCATCCGGTGCTGCGGCTGTGCAGACAAAGTTCCGCCTCGGGGAGAACGCTGTCCTCCGGATCGTGCAGATCACGCACGTCGGCAGTGATTTTTCCTTCGTGAATGACATGGGAGGAAAGACGGCAGATAACGCAAGGGTAGAAGTGATCCAGCTGAACCTTGAGGGACAGAAGGTATACCAGGGCTATCAGATCGACCTCGCCGGCTATAAGAGCAGCCTGAAGACGGACATTGCTTACCGGCTGAAGGGCACGGAAAACCTGGATATGAATTACTTCGCGAACCATACGGGCAGGAAGACGACGTGCGACATCAATGTCAGCGGCGTCCTGAGGGATACTTCCTCGAAGGTCCTCCGCGCAACGATCGATCTGAAGAAGGGCGCGAAGGGAGCCGTCGGCAATGAGAAGGAAGATGTCCTTCTGATGGATGAGGGTGTCCGGAACCGCACGATTCCGCTGATCCTCTGCACGGAGGAGGATGTCGAGGGCAACCACGGCGCGACGATTGGCCGTCTGGATGAATCCCTGATGTTTTACCTGGCTTCCCGCGGACTGAATCGCGAGGAAATCTATGAGATGATGGCGGCTGCCAGAATGGAAGCCGTTGCCGCGAAGATCCCGGATGAGGAGACGCGCGCTGATGTCGAGAAGTATATCGGCACTGTATCGGAGGACTAATCCGAAGTGCAGAGGTAAATACCGATGCCGGCATGAGCAGAGGGCATGAAATACTGAGATACAGACCGGCGCCGGGGCAGGCGGTTACTGATACTGAGACAGCCATACGGAATGGCGTCGAAGGAGACTGCGTACAGCGCCGGATGAATATAAATTGTGAGGTTTTGAGACATGAATGCAGATTTACAGCGCGAGGATGAGGAGATCAGAAAAGAGTTCCCCATTCTCACACCGGATGAGGCTTATCTGGATAACTCGGCCACCGTACAGAAGCCGCAGTGCGTACTGGAGGCCATGGAAAAATATTATCGTGAGATGAACGCCAATCCTCTCCGCGGGCTGTACGGACTGAGCGTGAAAGCGACGGACGCCTATGAGAGCGCCCGGGAGGCAGTCAGAAGCTTTATCAACGCTGACAGTACGGAAGAGATTATTTTTACAAGGAATGCGACAGAGAGTCTGAACCTGATTGGATATGCATGGACGGCGGACCATCTGAAGCCCGGCGATGAAATCCTGATCTCGATCATGGAGCATCACAGCAATCTGATCCCGTGGCAGCAGGCCGCGGCAAGAACAGGTGCCGTGCTGAAGTACGTGGAATGTGATAAGAGCGGCTCCATCAGCGAAGAGGCTTTTCGCGCTGCGCTCACACCGAAGACGCGTCTGGTCTGCATGACGGAGGTATCCAATGTACTCGGATGTAAAAATCCGATCCGTCAGTTCGCAGCCATCGCCCACAAGAACGGTGCGGTATTTGTCTGCGACGGTGCGCAGAGCGTTCCGCATATGCCGGTGGACGTGAAGGATCTCGGTGTGGATTTCCTCGCTTTTTCCGGACACAAGATGTACGGACCGATGGGCATCGGTGTTCTGTACGGAAAGAAAGAAATCCTGGAAGACATGAATCCCTTCCTCTTCGGCGGTGAGATGATCGAATATGTGACGCGTGACAGCGCGACATGGAACGAGCTTCCGCATAAATTCGAGGCCGGAACGGTGAACGCGGGCGGTGCCGTCGGACTGCATGCAGCGATTGATTATATGCAGCGGATCGGATGGGATACGATCATCCGCAGAGAAGATCACCTGACGCAGTACTGCATGGAGCAGATGCAGGAGCTTCCGTATATTCACATTCTCGGTTCCGACCGCTGGGAGAATCATCATGGCATCATCACCTTCCTGATCGACGGTGTGCACCCGCATGATGTGGCAACGATCCTGGATTCGATGCACGTAGATGTCCGGGCAGGACATCACTGCGCGCAGCCGCTGCTCAAATTCATGGGAGCGATGTCCACGACAAGGGCCAGCATCAGTTTTTACAACACGGAACAGGATATCGACCATTTCATCGACGCTCTGAAAAAAGTGCGCCCGGAGATGGGAATCACTGAATAAGTCCGGCGCGTCGACTTGTATACTGCTGTGGAAGTACTTGAAGTATGAAGTTTTTACAGGAAAGCAGGGATAACCATGGAGCATTCCAGTACATTTTATAATGAGATCGTGACGGATCACAACCTTCATCCGGGTCACAAGCACGCGGTCAGCGATGCTGACTATGAGCTGGAGGGCGTGAACCCGAGCTGCGGAGATGATATTATTCTTCAGCTGAAGATCGAAGACGGCATCGTGAAGGACGGCGGATTTACGGGAGACGGCTGTGCCATATCGCAGGCTTCAGCGGATATGATGCTTGATCTGATCATCGGGAAGACGACAGAAGAGGCAAAGCATCTGTCAGATATTTTTCTCCGGATGATCAAGGGAAATATTACAGACGCGGAGCGCGATGAACTTGAAGAAGCCGGCGTTCTGCAGGATATTTCTCACATGCCTGCGAGAGTAAAATGCGCGGTACTCGGATGGCACACAATGGATGAGATCATTGACCATCCTGAAAAAGCGGAGAGTAAGAGCGGCGACAGCAAACCGGGCAGCGGTTTCACGGCCATGCGCGGGCAGAACTGACCCCAGTCATACGATACAGAAACGGAGGCAGGATATTTTGCATATCCTGCCTCCGCTTTATGAAATCGTATTTTTTCTGCCATGCAGCGTTTTCTGAAGAGCTGTCATAGCTGTTCCTGTAAAAGACGCTGTTCTGTGTTTCTTCCTGAAACTGTCAGAAGCTGTTATATGCCGGCGCCAGTCAGGCTTCGCCTCTGCCCCTCCTGAGGAATTTGTCCATGCGGGATTCTTTCTTCTTCGGGGTTTCCAGCTTGCCGCGGATCGCGCGCACATCTGTGATATAGAGACCGCTGATCGTTGCCTTGACTTCCTTTTTAACCGGGATGACATCAAACACCGGTTTGTCACAGATAAAGGAGCTCACCATAACACCTCTCGGTGTGTTGACACGGGCTTTCACGATCGGGAATTTTCTGCCTCGCAGCAGACGCGGCGTCTGTTCCAGAACCATGTCAGGAAAACCGGCTTCGCTCAGCTTCATTTTTTTCTTATCTATGACGAGCATCGTGACGTTCTGCTTGGCTGCATCAATCTGTTCCTGCTGTTCAGCCTGCTTTTTCTCAGCTCTTTTTCCGACAAAATAAAGAATGATGATACCGGCGGCAATTATGCCGATAACAATTAAGAGAACTCCCCACCAGGGCATTTGTATTTCCTCACTTTCCTTTTGTAAATGAAATCTTCATTATTTTATCATTATGAAAAACAATTGGCAATGCGTGAAATCCCCGCTTTCTTGCCTAAGCAGTGATTTTGCGTTATGATTAGCCCGATATAGTGCGTTCTGTGATCTGTGCGGTGTTTTCTGCGCCGATGGATGCGGGATGCTGATGAGGGCGGACAGCAGAACAGTATTCCGCATGGAGGATGCATGAGCGACGAATGGCGTGACAGAGAAAATTCCATAGATACAGACCAGACCGGGTCTGGCAAAACCAGACCGGATCGCGCCGCTTCAGCTGACGGACAGGGTCAGACAACCTCCGGCAGACAGAATTTTCCCCGCCGGACGCCTACGGAGCTGCAGGCACCGCTTCTGAAGACACGGCCGGCTGGCAGTACGAATCGAACGCAGCGGACGGCTTCTGCAGACGATGGTGCAGCGTCAAACCGCCGGCAGTCGCAGCGCAGCAGGACAGGATCTGCCGCGGGAAGAAATGCAGGAACAGGTGCAGGATCGGGATCCGCGCAGCAGAGGCGCCGCCAGGAAACACCGGAAGAGCGTGAACGCAGAATCCGCAGGAACAGGCAGCGGCAGAAACAGCAGCGCCTGCGGCAGCAGAGGCTGCGCCGTCTGAGAATGATTCTGATCATTGCAGCGGTAGCTGTAGCCGGGATTGTCGGTATAACAGCGATACATCGTTACCGGGTGAAAAAGGCCGAGGAGCAGGCAGCGGCAGAGGCGGCCGCAGAGGCAGCACGCACCTTACAGAGCTATGATGCTTCTGATGTGCTGCATCTGAGCTTTCATGTGCTCCGGCTGGATGATACGACGGATGCGGATAACGACGGCATTCCGGACAGCGAGGACGATATTATCGATTCGGACGGAGACGGCGTCGCGGATGAAGGGACGGACGTGGATAATGACGGCATCCCGGATGTGCACGACGATATGATCGATGCTGACGGTGACGGTGTGGCCGATGACCAGGAAGATGTCGACGGAGACGGTATCCCGGACAGTCAGGATGATCTGATCGATGCCGACGGAGACGGGGTCGCGGATCTGACGGTGGATACGGATGGTGATGGCATCGCCGATGCAGCCGCCGGGACAGTCAGCATCGATGATAAAGACCTGACGGTATCGGAGTTCAACCAGATTCTGGATGAGCTCTATCAGAATAACTATGTGCTGGTGAGCCCGTATCAGCTGGCAACTGCGGGTGAAAACGGGTTTACATCCGGAACCGTACAGGTACCGAAGGGCAAAAAGCCGCTGATCATTTCTGAGCAGGATGTAAATTATTCTGCCGGATATGACGGCAGTGCGGATTCGCTGATGCTCACTGGTGACGGCACGATTGTCAATTCCTATACGACAGCCGATGGCAATCAGGCGGAAGGGCCTGTCGATGTGATCACCTGCGTCGATAATTTTATCAGTTCGCATGCTGATTTTTCGTATAACGGGGCACGGGGCATCATCGGTATCACAGGCAGCAACGGTATTTTCGGGTATGCGATCGATGGGGACACGGAGATTATCGGCTCGCTGAGCGATAAGACCATTGCGACAGTGCAGAGCGGCACAGCTTCCGGTGAGAAAAATACATCGGATACAGCGTCGGATAACGGAGACAGCAGCTCAGATCAGACGACATCCGACGGAACAGATGCGGCGGCATCGGCCTATGAATTTGCGCCGGATGAATCGAATGAGTCTGTTTCCGCGTCGTCTGCAACGACATCTTCATCTTCAGAAAACAGTACCTCACAGGCAAAAGCCGTCAGTGCAGCACAGCAGGAGTATGATGCGCAGATCGCTGCCAACAAGTCCACGCTGAATGATCTGATCACGGCGCTCCGCAGTGAGGGATGGCTGTTTGCCTGCAACAGTTATCAGAATATCAGCTATGCGAGCTCCTATGATATTGTAAAAGCGGATGCGGACAGCTGGAAGACGAATATCAGCCCGATCGTCGGCAACACGGATATGCTGATCCTGCCGAATGGCGGCGATATCGGAAGCTGGAGCGGATACTCAGACAGCAACCAGAAGTATACCTATCTGAAGAGTCTCGGCTTCTCGTATTATTTTTCTGATACGACGCAGTCAAAGACGTGGCTTCAGACGGAATCCGGGTATGTGCGGCAGGGCATGCATGACATCAGCACCATGTCGGATTACCAGAACGTCATGAATATGTGATTCTATTCAGGGGAAAGTTATGACAAAAAATGAACTGAACGACAAACTACAGCAGCTGGTCCGCGAGGCGGCAGCCGGTGACGGGCATATTCAGCGGAGCGAGGTGGAACAATGCTTCGGCGGCGAACATTTTTCTCCGGAGCAGATCGATATGGTGTGCGAATTCCTGCTCTCACGCAGCGTGATCGTGGACGGCTATATCAGGCAGGAGCAGAAGAATGCGCCGGCAGCTGAGGAAAAACCGGCAGCCTCCTGGACGGAGGAAGAGCAGAAATGGCTGGATATGTATGAGACAGATCTCGCTGCTGTGCGTCCGGAGAAGCCCGATGAGTGGGATCAGCTGATGGATGATCTTCGCAGCGGTGCGGCGGCCGGTGCGAAAAGGCGGATTTCAGAGATTTTTCTGCCTGAGGTTCTGAAGATCGCCAAAGAAATGTATCAGCCGGGCGTTATTCTGCAGGATGTGATCCAGGAGGGAAATCTGCAGCTTGTGCTTTTCGCGGATCAGATCGCTCCGGCCGGCGCTTCGGATGAAGCGTCTGTGAGGAAGGCGCTGGAGACGGAGCTTCGGGAGAGCATGCAGGCCTATCTGGCTGCTCAGAGCGAGGTTCACGCGCGCGACAGCAAACTCGTCAAAAAAGCGGAAGATTTTCATGACGGCGTCGAGACGCTGAAAAATGAATACGGCCGCAAGGTCTACCTGGATGAGGCGGCAGATTTCATGAACATCAGCGAGGACGAGGCAGAGGCGATTCTGCGTCTGACCGGGGACCAGGTACCGGATGATACGGAAAATGGCGGTGCGCAGAGCAGCGGAGCCTCAGACGGACCTGCCAGAGGGTAAGCAAAAAATAAAAGCTTTTCAGATATAAGCGTAATAAAGATGCGCGCAGGAATAAATATAAGCGAAATAATGATGTGCGCAGGAATAAGGGCTTTCAGGAATAAGCGCATCATAGAAAAGAGCATGAAAAGAATAAGCGTTCGGTATATCACGGAAGATACGGGGAAGGGTCATGGAAGATCCTTCCTTTTTTTGTGTTCTGCTTCCGCGTCACTGCATACAGAAATTTGTATCTTGACGCAGTAAAGGCAAACTGCTATAATCCTATCTATCTGATATGATAAATAAAGATTTAGGAATTTAGGGATTACACAGCGATAGAACAGACAATCTTCCCGACTGGAAAACGGATATATTTTTTCAGGGAAGACAGACAAGGAGGAAAAACTATGGGCAGGATTTACAGCAGCACAACAGAACTCGTCGGAAAAACACCTCTGGTTGAGCTTACCAAATTCGAGAAGAAATACGACCTGAAGGCAAGACTTCTCGTTAAGCTGGAGTATTTCAACCCGGCGGGATCAGTAAAGGACAGAATCGCAAAAGCAATGGTTGAGGATATGGAGAAGAGCGGCAAGCTGAAACCTGGCGCAACCATCGTAGAGCCTACATCCGGAAACACCGGCATCGGACTGGCATTCATCGCTGCCGCAAAGGGATATCATCTGATCCTCACCATGCCGGAGACCATGAGCGTTGAGAGAAGAAATATCCTGAAAGCTTACGGCGCAGAGATCGTTCTGACGGACGGAAGCAAGGGAATGACAGGTGCCATTGCAAAGGCCAATGAAATCGTCGCCTCCACACCGGGTGCGGTACTGGCCGGACAGTTTGACAACCCGGCTAATCCGAAGGCTCATTATGAGACAACCGGACCGGAGATCTGGGAAGATTCCGACGGATCCGTCGATTACTTCCTGGCTGGTGTCGGCACAGGCGGAACACTGACCGGTACCGGCAAATATCTGAAGGAGAAAAAGCCTTCTGTCAAAGTCATCGCTATCGAGCCTGCTACATCACCGGTTCTTTCAGCAGGTCATGGCGGACCTCACAAGATTCAGGGTATCGGCGCCGGCTTTGTGCCGTCTGTACTGGATCAGAAGATCTACGATGAGGTTATCACTGTAGACAACGAAAAACCGTTTGAGACAGCAAAAGAGCTGGCACATCTCGAAGGTGTACTGGTTGGTATTTCTTCCGGTGCAGCGCTGTATGCGGCACTGCAGGTAGCCCAGAGACCGGAAGCTGAAGGCAAGACGATTGTTGCGCTTCTTCCGGACAGTGGCGACAGATATTACTCCACAGCGCTTTTTGAAAACTGAGGTAATCTTTTATGAAAATTTCAACGAAGGGCCGATATGCTCTGCGGATGATGCTGGATATTGCGCAGAATGACACGGGTGAACCTGTGCGGATCAAGGATATCTCGGCAAGACAGGGAATTTCGCTGAAATATCTGGAGCAGATTGTGACGCTTCTTGTACGTGCGGGATACCTGAGAAGTGTCCGTGGTCCGCAGGGAGGATATCACCTGTCGAAAAAGCCTTCCGAATACAGAGTCGGGGATATCCTCCGGGTGACCGAGGGAAGCCTCGTTCCCGTAGAATGTCTGATGGATGAGGAAAATACCTGTGAAAGGGCTTCCATCTGTGTAACACTCAGATTGTGGAAGGAACTCGACCAGGCGATCACATCCGTTGTGGACAAATACACGCTGGAAGATCTGATGCAATGGGGCATGGAGATGGCGGACAATTACGTCATCTGATGCAGACAAAGTTATGCCGCCGACAGTGAATCAAACTGCCGGCGGCATCGTGCTGTATTAAGCCGTCTACACGCCGGCGGTTTTCAGACATGCAAAACATGTACATAAAACAGCCGGTATACCGATGCAGGATCTGCACTGGAATACCGGCTGTTTACGAGCGCGAGACGGGATTCGAACCCGCGACCCCGACCTTGGCAAGGTCGTACTCCACCCCTGAGCCACTCGCGCATATATAAGAGCAGGTGATGGGAATCGAACCCACGTATCCAGCTTGGAAGGCTGGTGTTCTACCATTGAACTACACCTGCAGATGCGATATCACATCGCCAGACGGACTTTCATTTCCGCCGTCGATTCCCTACTATACACTATCCCTCCTCAAATTGCAATTATTTTTGTATAAGTCCGTTGCATGCCAGATGCAGTTCAAATACTGCCAGAGCCACGGAACACATGGAGACTCCCAAGCCGGAGGCGGACGCCGCATCTGGAAAAAAAACTCTTATGGGTGTAATATGGGCGACAGTATGAACAGAACAGGCTGCAAACCGGTCCACGGTGATCCGCACGGAGGAAACCGCCATTGATCATATCATTATTAAATAATTTCACCTCGGAAATCCGCATGCTGATGGCTGCCGTGAGCTTTGTCCTGGCTCTTTTCCAGATTTTCGGCGGATATAAAATGCTTCGCGGCTGGATCTCCGCAGGTGCCTTTCTGATCGGACTTGCCTGTGGCTTTGCCCTCACGGCATCCGTATCTCCAAACGCAGCTCTCTGGATCAGAATCCTCGTCGGTCTGATCATCGGCACGTTTTTTGGCTGGGCTGCCTGGAAGATCTATCTGATTGCCGTGTTTGTTTACTGCGGCGCATTCGGCGCGGCCCTTGTATCTGACCTGCCATTTCCGGAGACACAGGTGTGGAGCGTGGTGTCCATTATCATCTGCGTGGCCGCATTTGCCGTCGTCGGTTTTCTCTCTGTCCGTTTCAGCCGTCCGACCATCATCATCGCGACAGCTGTCGGCGGGGCCGGCACAGCCGTCAATGCCATGGCAGTCCTCGGCATTGAGATCGCATCCACGGAGGCAGGCCGGGTATTCTGTTTCATTATTTTTGTTGTGGCAGGCCTGGTCGTTCAGTTTCTCACGACCGGCGGCATCAGAGAAAAAAGACGACGTCGCAGATGAGATGCGGCAGACGACATGAAACCGTACGACAGAATATCTGATCAGTTGTGAAAGAAAAGAATCGGAAAAAAATAAACCCGGATCATTATATCGGAAGGAAGCAATTATCATGGAGAAATATTATCGCACCTATGCAGAAGTGTCGCTGAAAGCCATTGAACATAATGTAGAGGAGGCCGCAAAGAGGATACTGCCGGGAACAAAGATCCTCGCGATCGTCAAAGCGGATGCCTACGGACATGGCGCGGTGCGGGTGGCAAAAGATCTCGAGAACCGTGTTGATTTTTACGGCGTGGCTACGCTGGAAGAGGGAATTGAACTGTATGAGGCCGGCATCCGGAAGCCGATCCTCTGCCTCGGCTACATTTCTCCGCGCGAATTCGGGGAGATGATCCGGGCAGACATCCGGCCGAGCATCTTCCACAGAGATGATGCACTGGCGCTGGACCGCGAGGCGGAAAAGCTCGGTAAAAAAGCAAAGTACCATATCGCCCTTGATACCGGCATGACCAGGATTGGTTTTCAGGTGACAGAGAAGGATGCGGATACGATCGCCGAGATCGCGGCACTTCCCCATATCGAACTGGAGGGGATGTTTACGCATCTGTCGTGCTGCGACCAGCAGGATCAGACCTACTCGAAGGAGCAGTTCGCCCGCTATGACCGCATGCTCGCCATGCTGAAGGAGCGGAATGTCCGGATCCCGATCCGCCATGTGAGCAACAGTGCTGCCGTTGAGGAGTTCGGTGCACAGGAGCCGCACCGGTTTGACATGGTCCGCCTCGGCATTACCAATTACGGCTGCTATCCGTCAGAGGATGTGCAGAAGCAGAATCTCGACCTGATCCCTGCGCTGCAGTGGCGGGCGCATGTGATCCATGTAAAAAATGTAGGCCCGGGCGTCGGGGTCAGCTACGGCGCAACGTACGTGACCAGCCGGCCGGAGACAAAGATCGCCACGCTGTCAGTCGGCTATGCGGATGGATATCCGCGTGCTCTTTCGGGAAAGGGGAGAGTTCTGATTCACGGCCAGTATGCGCCGATCCTCGGCAGAGTCTGCATGGACCAGATGATGGTTGATGTGACGGATATCCCGGATGTAAAGGTCGAGGATGTCGTCACGCTGGTCGGGCACGATGGAAATGGCTTCATTCCGATAGAAGAGATCGCCGATGCATCGTGCCGTTTCAATTACGAAATGCTCTGCAATATTTCCGGAAGGGTTGTCCGGCTTTACGACAAATAAGTTACTTGTCCTCGGCTTGGGAGTTTTCATGCGTTCCGTGGTTCTGGCTGTATCTGAACTGTAATAATGAACGAATGATAGTGTCGGTTTCTTCTTGCGTCACGGGGAAGAGTATGGTACGATAATTCGCGTGTTTTAGCTTGGTAAAGTGAGAACATGTTAAAGTAACCGGCATGAAGGCCGGCACACAGGTAAGAAGGAACCCGTACATGGAAAAGCCTGTAGCAGCTTACAGGCAGCCCGGAAGGAGAAGAAAACTATGAAGAAGAACAAAGTGATCAGCTGTATTCTCGCAACGGCTATGGTGATCGGTATGGCAGGATGCGGAAGCACTTCCTCATCATCGGCAGCGGGCAGCGCAGCGTCCGGATCAGACAGTGCTGCAACATCTACCGCAGAAGTAAAGGCTTCTTCCGCATCTGCTGCAGGCAGCAGCGCATCTTCAGCGGACAGCGATGTTCAGTATATCAAGGATAAGGGAACACTGACCGTCGGCATCACGGATTTTGCACCGATGGATTACAAGGAAGACGGTTCAGATGAGTGGATCGGCTTTGACGCTGACCTGGCCAAGAAGGTTGCAGAGGATCTCGGCGTTGACTGTGAATTTGTTGAGATCAACTGGGACAATAAGATTCTCGAGCTCGATAACAAGAGCATCGATGTGGTATGGAACGGCATGACGCTCACCGATGAGGTGACCGGTTCCATGAACTGCACGGATCCTTATCTGCGCAATGCACAGACAGTCATTCTTCCTTCCGATAAGGTGGACCAGTATAAGGATGTTGACAGCATGAAGGATCTGAACTTCGCTGTAGAGTCCGGCTCCGCCGGCGAGCAGGCTGCAAAGGACAACGGACTGACGAGCACGGCGATGTCCTCACAGGCAGATGCCCTGATGGAAGTGGAAGCCGGCACATCAGATGCCGCTATCATCGATCTGCTGATGGCAGGCGCCATGGTCGGTGAGGGAACATCCTATCCGGATCTCACGACCTCTGTAGAGCTCAGCAGTGAGGAATACGGCATCGGATGCCGCAAGGGATCTGATCTCACGGATTATATCAATGAAGAAATGTCAAAGTTTTATAAGGATGGATCGATTCAGGAGCTCGCCAAGAAGTACGGCGTACAGGATGCTCTGATCGAACAGTAAAGAGGTCGCGGATATGTTAGGAGAGGTTACCATCACCCTGCTGCAGGGATTCGGAAAAACGCTGGAGCTTTTCGCACTGACGCTTCTTTTCGCACTGCCGCTGGGGCTTCTGATCTGTTTCGGCTCCATGAGCCGTGTAAAAATCCTGTCGGCGATCATCAATGCCATTATCTGGGTGATCCGTGGAACACCGCTCATGCTGCAGCTCCTGGTCATCTACTACGGACCGGGCATTGTATCCCACCAGCAGATCGGCTTTACGAACAGTACGCGTTTTCTCGCCGCGCTGATCGCTTTTGTGATCAATTACGCCTGCTATTTCGCCGTGATCTACAGGGGCGGTATCCAGTCCGTACCTGTGGGACAGCGGGAGGCCGGCAAGGTGCTCGGCATGACAAACAGCCAGATCTTCCGGAAGATTGTTTTTCTGCAGGTTATCAAGAACATCATTCCGCCGATCTCCAATGAGATCATCACACTGGTCAAGGATACCTCACTCGCACGCGTGATCGCTGTCTATGAGATCATCTGGGCAGGAGAAACGTATATCAAGCACGGCGGGCTGATCTGGCCTCTTTTCTACACCGGTGTGTTTTATCTGGTGTTCAGCGCACTGCTGACGTGGATCTTCAATAAAACCGAAAAGAAACTTGCCTATTTCTGACATTTGAACAGCAGCTGATATCAGCGGATCCGGTCGTTGTCAGAAATCGGAAATAAATGACTGCTTGTGCCACCTGCGGAAGGCGGCGGGATGGAAATTACCATGGCATTACTCGAAGTACAGAATCTGAAGAAAAATTTCGGCAGCACAAAGGTGCTGAAGGATATCAGCTTTTCTCTTGAGAAGGGCGAGACACTGTCCATCATCGGTTCCTCGGGCGGCGGCAAGACGACGCTGCTGCGCTGCCTGAACTTTCTCGAGACACCGTCAGAGGGACGGATCGTTGTCAACAACGACGTACTCTATGATGGTGCGGATACCAGAAAATACTCAGACGAGGAGATAAGGAAGAAAAGGCTGCACTTCGGCCTTGTATTTCAGAGCTTCAACCTGTTTCCGCAGTACACGGCTCTGGAAAATGTCATGCTGGCGCCGACGCTTGCTTCCCGTCAGACCGGAGAGTCACAGGAGTCTATTAAGAAGAGAGCGGAGGAACTGCTGGACCGCATGGGCCTTTCGGAGAAGATGAACCTCTATCCGAAACAGCTCTCCGGCGGACAGAGCCAGCGTGTCGCGATCGCAAGAGCACTGGCGCTTCACCCGGATATCCTCTGCTTTGATGAGCCCACATCAGCGCTGGACCCTGAGCTGACGGGAGAAGTGCTGAAGGTCATCAGCGGACTCGCCGCGGGCCACACAACGATGATCATTGTCACGCATGAGATGAAATTCGCCCATGATGTGGCGGATAAGGTTATTTTTCTTGACGACGGTTATATTCTCGAACAGGGAACGCCTGAGGAGGTCTTTGAACATCCCACCCAGGAGAGAACCAGACAGTTTCTTGCAGGATATGACCAGTGATTTTCAGATATCATGCAGGAAGCGGACGTGCGCGAAATGCGCATGTCCGTTTCCTGTGCTACGGGCATTGCCGTCGGTTGATTTTAGCCGGTGGATGCTATATGATTGAGCGAGCAGACATGCTTTGAAGCATGCATTTTTAAATACCGATCGGAGGATAAGCATGGGTACAGACGGTTACATCAGCCCGCTGGCGGAACGCTATGCGAGTAAGGAAATGCAGCATATTTTTTCCGAAGACTTCAAATTCTCCACGTGGAGAAAACTCTGGGTCGCTCTTGCAGAGACGGAGAAGGAACTGGGACTTCCGATCACGCAGGAACAGATCGATGAGATGAAGGCGCATATCAACGATATCAATTATGATGTCGCGCATGAGAGGGAAAAAGTCGTCCGCCATGACGTCATGTCCCATGTCTACGCCTATGGTGTGCAGTGCCCGAAGGCAAAAGGCATTATCCATCTGGGTGCAACCTCCTGCTATGTGGGAGACAATACCGATATCATTATCATGAGCGAGGCGCTGAAGGTCATTCAGAAAAAGCTTGTCAGCGTGATCGCCGAGCTGGCGAAGTTTGCCAGGGCGCAGAAAAATCAGGCGTGCCTCGCCTATACCCATTATCAGCCGGCACAGCCGACGACACTGGGCAAGAGAGCGACGCTCTGGATGAATGAATTTGTTATGGATCTCGAGGACCTCGAATATGTACAGGGATCCCTGAAGCTTCTGGGCTGCAAGGGAACGACCGGAACACAGGCGAGCTTCCTTGAACTGTTCAACGGAGATCAGGAGAAGTGTGATCGCCTGGATCCGATGATCGCCGGGAAGATGGGCTTCAAGGCCTGCTATCCGGTGTCCGGACAGACGTATTCCCGAAAAGTGGATACGCGTGTGCTGAATATCCTTGCCGGCATTGCCGCAAGTGCGCACAAGTTCTCCAACGATATCCGGATGCTGCAGCATGAGAAGGAAGTCGAGGAGCCGTTCGAGAAGGGCCAGATCGGTTCTTCCGCAATGGCTTACAAGAGAAATCCCATGCGCGACGAGAGAATTGCCTCCCTGTCCCGCTATGTCATGATCGATGCGCTGAATCCGGCGATGACCTCGGCGGAGCAGTGGTTTGAGAGGACTCTCGATGATTCTGCGAACAAGAGACTCTCAGTTTCCGAGGCATTTCTTGCGACAGACGGCATCCTTGACCTGATGCTGAACGTGGTCGACGGTCTCGTTGTATATCCGAAAGTTATTGAAAAGCATCTTCGCGCCGAACTTCCTTTTATGGCTACGGAGAATATCATGATGGATGCCGTGAAGGCCGGCGGAGACCGTCAGGAGCTTCATGAGCGCATCCGTGAGCTCTCCATGGAGGCCGGCAAGAAAGTCAAGGAAGAGGGCGCAGACAACGATCTGCTCGACCGTATCGCTGCGGATCCGATGTTCCACCTCACAAGGGAGCAGCTGGAGAATACCATGGATCCGAACCGCTATGTGGGACGCGCGCCGGAGCAGGTTGACAGATACCTGGCCAATGTGATCGCACCGATCCTGGATGCTCATAAGGATATGCTCGGCGTGAAAGTTGAGATCGATGTCTGATCATGGTTTCAGAACAGAAAAATAATGGCTGATGAAAGAGAGGAATCATCATGGTTAAAGCTGTTGTAGGCGCCAACTGGGGCGACGAAGGTAAGGGAAAAATAACCGACATGCTCGCGGACAGCGCGGATGTCGTCATCCGTTTTCAGGGCGGAGCGAATGCAGGCCATACGATCGTGAATGAATATGGCAAATTTGCTCTTCACACACTTCCCTCAGGCGTGTTTCATCAGAACATCATGAATATCGTCGGCAACGGGATGGCGTTTGATATTGACCGCTTTATTTCCGAATATGAAGAGATCGTCTCCAGAGGCGTTCCGAAACCGCAGATCATGATCTCCGACCGTGTGCAGGTCATGATGCCCTATCATGTGCAGTTTGACTCTCTGGAAGAGGCAAGACTGGCGGGGAAATCCTTCGGATCCACAAAGTCCGGCATCGCGCCTTTCTACAGTGATAAGTTTGCCAAGATCGGCTGGCAGATCAATGAATTTTTCCAGGATGATGATGTCCTGATGGAGAAGATCAACCGGATCGCCGATCAGAAGGATGTTCTCCTCACGCAGCTCTATCACACAGATCCTATCGACAGAAAAGGACTTCTGGAATGGATTAAGGCGAGGAGAGATAAAGTTGAGCCGTATCTGGGCAATGTATCTCTCTATCTGGATCAGGCAATCAGAGAAAACAAGACGATCCTCCTGGAGGGACAGCTCGGCACCATGAAGGATCCGGATCATGGTATCTATCCGATGGTTACATCATCGAGCCCGCTGGCCGGTTACGGTGCCGTCGGCGCCGGCATCCCGCCTTATGAGATCCGGCAGATCGTCGTGGTGACCAAGGCATATTCTTCTTCTGTCGGCGGCGGTGATTTTGTCTCCGAGATCCACGGAGACGAGGCGGTTCAGCTGCGCAACCACGGTGGCGACGGCGGCGAGTACGGAGCAACGACCGGCCGTCCGAGAAGAGTCGGATGGTACGACTGCGTTGCGTCCAAATACGGATGCCGCCTGCAGGGAGCCACCGATGTGGCGTTTACGGTTCTGGATGATCTCGGCTATCTCGATGAGATCCCCGTTGTTGTAGCTTATGAGCTCGACGGTAAGCAGACGACAGAGTTTCCGGTGACAAGGGATCTCGCCCGCTGCAAACCTGTCTATAAGGTACTCAAGGGATGGAAATGCGATATCCGCGGTATCCGTAAATTTGAGGATATGCCGCAGGAGGCGCAGGATTACGTGAATTTTATTGAACAGCAGATCGGCTATCCGATTACGCTGGTGTCGAACGGCCCGGGCCGCGAAGATATCATCTACAGGGACAGCCCGCTGAAGAAGGCATAAGACAGGAGCATTATCATTGAAAAAAACAGTCAGAGCCGCGCTTTCCCTTGTGGCCGCGGTTTCTGTGGGCATGGCCGGATGTTCGCTGCCGAATAGCAGTCAGAGCACATCTCTTCAGGTGGACGATACCGGCGCTGTCACAGAGACAATTGTTGAAGACAGGGACGGAGATTACACGGAAGATGAGCTCACCTCCTATATCCGTGACTCCGTATCTGCCTATAACACGGGGAAGGATTCCGCGGTTTCCCTGGATTCGTGCAGCGTTAACGGCAATGCCGTGAAGATTGTCATGAAATACGCGACGGTACAGGATTACAGTGCATACAACAGTGTCACTGCTTTTCTGGGTACGCTGGAAGAAGCGGAAGCTGCCGGCTATGACATCGGACAGAACTGGATGACGGCGGGCGGAGAGACGGCAGCGGAAGACGATCTGAGCCAGATCTCGGCGAGAAAAGAGGAATGGAAGGTCTTCATCGTGTCAGAGCCGGTGTATGTGCGTGTGCCGGATAAGATCCTGTATACGACGGATAATGTCACGGTGACCGGAAGGTTGACGGCCAATGTGGATTCTGTGATGTCGTCGGATATCACCAATCCTGCCGCAGAAGTCAGCACATCCTCCGGAAATGAATCTGTGAACGCATCATCGGCTGTGAGTACCTCATCGGCCGGCGCGGCCACAGACAGTACGTCTTCGGACAGTTCCGGTTCCACAGCCATGTATTCTGTCACGGCTGTTTCGTCAGATGCGAAGTCTTCTGCTTCCTCATCTTCGACAGGGAGCACATCGGCTTCATCGACGGCCACGTCGGGAAGTTCGTCATCGGTGCTTTCCGGCACCTCATCGGATTCTTCCGTCGTGAGCTCTTCAGGACAGTCCCTGAATGCCAACGGTGAAAATGAAAAGTTCGTGACAGTGGCGAATGAATACGCGTATATTATTTATAAGTAGACAGCAGATGATCAGCAGATCAGTTTCATGCAGCAGACAACTGACAGGTCAGCAGGCAGTCCTATCATGATAAAGCAGCAGGCTCACAGATGCTGCAGCCTGAACGTTTACAAAAAAATATGAGGAGAGAGAAAAATGGATAATTCCGCAAAAACAATGGATAAGATCATCGCACTGGCGAAGTCAAGAGGCTTTGTCTATCCGGGATCCGAGATTTACGGCGGCCTGGCCAACACATGGGATTACGGCCCGCTCGGTGTAGAGCTGAAAAACAATGTCAAGAAGGCATGGTGGGAGAAATTCGTACAGGGCAATAAATACAATGTCGGCGTAGACTGCGCGATCCTGATGAATCCGCAGACATGGGTGGCTTCCGGACATCTGGGAAGCTTTTCCGATCCGCTGATGGACTGCCGTGAGTGCCATGAGCGTTTCCGTGCGGATAAGCTGATTGAAGATTTCTGCAATGAGAACGGCATTGAACTCGAGAACGGCAGCTGCGACGGCTGGTCCAATGAGAAGATGCAGAACTTCATCGAAGAGCACCAGATTCCCTGCCCGGCATGCGGTAAGCACAATTTCACGGAGATCCGTCAGTTCAACCTGATGTTCAAGACCTTCCAGGGCGTTACCGAGGATGCGAAGAATACCGTATATCTCCGTCCTGAGACAGCGCAGGGTATTTTTGTCAACTTCAAAAATGTACAGAGAACATCCAGAAAGAAGATCCCGTTCGGCATCGGTCAGATCGGCAAATCCTTCCGTAATGAGATCACACCCGGCAACTTCACTTTCCGTACCCGTGAATTTGAGCAGATGGAGCTTGAATTTTTCTGCGAGCCGGACACCGATCTGGAGTGGTTCGATTACTGGAGAAGCTTCTGCCATAAGTGGCTGAACGATCTCGGCATCCCGGATGACGAGCTGAGACTCCGTGATCATGCGAAGGAAGAGCTCTCCTTCTACAGCAAGGCGACGACGGATATCGAATTCACCTTCCCCTTCGGCTGGGGCGAACTCTGGGGCATCGCCGACAGAACGGATTATGATCTCGGCCGCCATCAGGAGGTTTCCGGCGAGGATCTCACATACTTCGACGATGTGAAGAACAAGAAGTACATTCCGTATGTCATTGAGCCGTCGCTCGGCGCAGACCGTGTGGTTCTCGCGTTCCTGTGCTCCGCTTATGACGAGGAAGTACTGGATGCGGAGAAAAATGATGTCCGCACGGTACTCCATTTCCATCCGGCGCTGGCACCCGTCAAGGCAGCGATACTGCCGCTTTCCAAGAAGCTCGGAAGCCAGGCGGAGAAGATTTACGATCATCTCTCCTCAAAGTTCAACTGCGAGTACGACGACCGCGGCGCCATCGGAAAGCGCTATCGCCGGCAGGATGAGATCGGTACGCCTTACTGCATCACCTATGATTTCGATTCTGAGAATGACGGTGCGGTGACGATCCGTGACCGTGATACCATGGATCAGGTTAGAGTAAAGATCGATGAGCTTGATCAGTGGTTTGAGGGCAAATTCAGTTTCTGATTGTCGGATGACAGAATATGACCGGCAGGCTTCGCGGGCGCATGTCGCGCGTCCCGTACAGGAGGAAATACGTCATGCTGCAGAAAAAGAAGATAGTAGTGGCACTCGGACACCGTGCGCTGGGAACGACGCTTCCGGAACAGCGGGAAGCTGTGAAGAAGGCCATGGTTTCCGTTGCTGATCTGGTGGAAGAGGGCGCAGATGTTGTCATCACACACAGCAACGGAGCGCAGGTTGGCATGATCCATACAGCCATGAACGAGTTTGCCGTGGCGCACAAGGGTTATACGGGTGCGCCGATGTCGGTATGCTCCGCCATGAGCCAGGGATACATCGGATATGATATTCAGAATGAGCTGCGCGCGGAATTTCTGCGCAGGGGCATTTATAAGTCAGTGGCAACGGTCATCACCCAGGTAACGGTTGACCCTTATGATGAAAGCCTGTATCAGCCGACCAAGGTTATCGGCAGAATCCTGACAAAGGAAGAAGCGGATGCCGAGGAGGCCAAGGGAAATTTCGTCACAGAGGTCGAGGGCGGATACCGCCGTATTATCGCTTCACCGAAACCGAAGGATATCATCGAGATTGATACGATCCGTCTGCTGGTTGATGCGGGACAGATTGTGATCGCCGGAGGCGGCGGTGGCATTCCTGTCATGGAACAGGGCGAGATGCTGCGCGGCGCCAGTGCGGTTATTGAAAAGGATCTGATCAGTGCGAGACTTGCCGAGGAGCTGAAGGCCGACGAGCTGTTCATCCTGACCAGCGTGGAAAATGCCAAGCTGGCACACGGTACAGATCATGAGAAACCGATCGGCCGGATTACGACGGAACAGGCGCAGCAGTACATGGATGCCGGCGAGTTCGGCTACGGCACGATGCTGCCGAAGGTTCAGGCCGCTGTAGAGTTCCTGAAGGAAGGCGGAGAGCGCGCGGTCATCACATCGATCGAAAAAGCGAAGGAAGCCTACTTCGGCAACTGCGGAACGATTATCACCAACGACTGATATTACACCGATACGATAAGACGGGTGGAAAACCGTAAACCGGTTTTCCACCCGTCTTTGTATGCTCTGATAACTCCATCTGCTTCTGGAGATCCAGCGAAATAATACCGCATGCAGACCTGCATAAAATCTGTCTCAGCGTACTTGCACAACGGCGAACTGCCAGCCGAGCAGGGTTGCCGTGTTGCCGTAGATGTGCAGCGGCGCCCCGTTGGTGAGGATGACCTCGTAGTGCTTGCCCTCGTCGGGCAGCTCGATATTCTGACATTCGGGCTGGAAATTGGCCATGATCAGCAGTGTGCAGATACCGTTCCAGCGGAAATAGGAGATGATATTGGACTGGCCTTCGTTATAGGCCAGGAATTCTCCGTTGGTCAGGACATCCCAGTATTCCTCGTTGCCGCGCAGCCGGATGAGCTTTTTATAGAAGTTCAGCACGGAATCCGGATCCTGCAGCTCGTCTTCCACGTTGTTTTCCGGTGAGGCATAGAGAGGTGTCCAGGGCGTTCCTGTTGTAAAACCGCAGTCCGGCGCCTCGGTCCAGCGCATGGGAACGCGGACGTTGTCACGGGAAAACGGAGCAACCGCTTGCAGTGCTTCATCCTCCGACAGCCCGGCCGCCAATGCCGTTCTGTACTCGTTAAGGGTCTCTACATCATCTACCTGAGCGATCGAAGGGATGGAGATATTCTCCATGCCGATCTCCTGACCCTGATATATGAAGGGAATACCGCGAAGAAGGAAGTAGGTCCCGGCAAGTGCCTTTTTGGCCGCCTTGCTCCTTGCACCCCAGAGATCCTGACGGATATAGTGGCTCACGCCGCGCGGTTCATCGTGATTTTCAATGATATTGGAGAAAAATCCCTTCTCTCCGATAGCCTTCTGCGAGTTAAACACGCTCTCGCGGTATTCATCCGCTGTGAGAAAAGGCTTTGCATGATACCAGCCGTCGGGGGATTTTCCACAGAGCTCCGTGGAAAAATCAAAGATGGAGCTGAAGCATCCGCCGTCCGTTCCGATCAGCGCCGGCAGATCCTCCGGTTTGTAATTGAAGAGCTCACTTACCGTGAACGTATCGTGTTTGTCGAAGACTTCACGTTTCATTTCCCGGAAAAAGTCGAGGATGCCTGTCTGTTCTGTCAGCATCTGCTGAACGGAGGCAAGGCCGTCATCTCTGTCTGCCGGATAATCGTGAAACGGAAGAACCTTTTTGATGTTGATGATGGCGTCCATGCGGAAACCGGACACACCCTTGTCCAGCCACCAGTTCATCATTTTGTAGATCTCTGCGCGCAGTTCCGGATTTTCCCAGTTAAGATCGGGCTGTTTTTTGTGGAACAGGTGCAGGTAAACCTTATCCGGGTGGCCCGGCAGAGGTTCCCAGACAGGACCGCCGAAGTACGAGCGAAGGTTGGACGGCAGGCGGTCGCCTTCCCGATCCATGATGTAAAAATATTTCCCGTATGGGCCGTCGGGATCTTCGCAGGCTTTCCGGAACCATGGGTGCTCATCGGAGCAGTGGTTGAGGACCATGTCGATTACAATGTGAATGCTGCGCTTTGACGCCTCAGAGATGAGTTCGTCAAAATCTTCCATCGTGCCGAAACGCGGGTCAATGCCGTAATAATCGGATATGTCATATCCTTCGTCCGCGAGAGGAGAAGGATAGAACGGCGAAATCCAGAGAATGCCGATGCCGAGATCTTTCAGATAGTCGAGTTTTGAGGTGATGCCGCGAATATCGCCGATCCCGTCTCCGTTTGAGTCCATGAAACTCTTCGGCCAGATCTGGTAAGCCGTTTCATTTTTCCACCAGTCGTTTGTCATATAATTCTCCTGAAAAAAAACTGACACCATTATATCACTGACCGGTTTTTTATGACAACACTTTCAGAACCGCCGGTCAGCATGGTACGACAAGTGTGGAACTTAATCGTTCAAACTGGAACTTCGGATTTCAACCGACCATGGTTACGATCTGGTTACGAAATCTGCTTCCAGAATCGTCCGTTAATAAAATGGATGCATTGTTGCCGTTATTTTTTCGGACGTTCTTTGAAAATATGCTGTCTGCGCTATATAATAACGGGGAGTATTTTCCGTATGGGGAGTTTGAACAGTTAATAAACAGATGCCGCAAATTGGGCGGCGGAATGGAGTAAGGTATGAAATATGACAGCAAAATCGTCAGCTGCTTCCTCGCGCATCAGGATCAGCTCTTTCCGGAACCCGTGGCGGATACAGAGGAAGAAGCCGTGTATTTCCTCGAGGATGTGGATGCCGTTGTCGCGCATTCCGCGAAGGATGTGAAGAAATATTTCGAGGAAGAAGGTGTCGACCTCGAGGGAGAGAATCCGCTTGACCAGGCGGAGGTATTCGATGTCGGTGACGGACGTTACCTCATCGTGGAGGCATAACCGGACATTGGTAAAGCGTGCAGCCTGATACGGAAGCGTGCAGTCGGATACAGGGGAAGACCGTGACAATATTTTGCGGAGGTGTGTTTGGAGGTATGCAGAGCAGCAGAGAAAATAAAGAATGGATGACATATCTGCTGATTGCAGCAAACGTCATTGTTTTTCTCCTGTGTACGCTGGCAGGTGGCAGCGAGGACACCGGCGTTCTGCTGCGGATGGGTGCTGTGACGGGAGAACTGGTGAGCGGTGGTCAGTGGTGGCGGATGTTTGCAGCCATGTTTCTGCACATTGGTTTTCTGCATCTGCTGTCAAACATGTTCAGCCTCTTTGTGATTGGAAGCTATATGGAGAAGCACTTCGGACACGTGCGCTTTCTCATTCTTTACCTGTGCGGCGGATTTCTCGGCTACCTGTTTGTCTGGATATGTGATATTCTGACAGAGGACAGTTCTCTGACGGCCGGCGCCTCCGGTGCCATTTTTGCACTGCTCGGAGGTCTGGCGGCGGCAGTACTTTTCAGGAGAGAATACGTGCGCGATGTTTCGGCACCGCAGACGATCCTGGTCGTTCTCCTGATGCTTTTCTCCGGATATTCCGACGGAAATATCAGCTTTACCGGGCACCTGGGCGGCCTGATCGGCGGATTCATCATGATGCTTTTTATACTTCACACGATGAGACATAAAAGGTCAGGGAACGCCAGCGGGATGTGAGATTGACGGACAGTATATCAGAGCTATACAGTGTGGCCTGTCATGGGAAGAGCGTCACAGTACTGTATGAAAGAAGATGTAAAAAAGCCAGATCGGACTTAAGAAAGGCAAATGCATGATCATGCGAGCTACAAATGCCATATCTGACGGATACGAACTGCTGTATCTGGAGATCAATATATTCTGCGTGGTTCTTCTGATGATCCTTACCTTCCTCGGAAACGAGCTGAAGGGGATCCGGTGGCATCGTATCCTGAACTGCTGCTTCGCATTCGTTTCCGTATGCTTTATTACCGATGCACTGTGGGTTATGATGCTGGACGGCACACTGCCGATGCAGGCCACGATCTTTTTTATACTGAAGGGTGCCTATTTCTTCTGTGTATGCCTGATGGGGTATTTCTGGTTTCTTTATTCCGAAAACGTAGTGAATCATCGCTTTGAGGAACACCCCGGACGCATGAAATATTTTGCCGTCCTGTGCGGAATCGAGGGAGTTCTGCTGATTGTCAACTGGTTTCATCCGGTGCTGTTCGGTATGAATCAGGACGGTGTATATACGCGCGGACCGTTGTTCCTCTTACAGTATCTTCTGGCATACATCTATGTGATAGCTGCATCGGCAGATGCGCTCCGGGCGGCAGGGAAGGATGAAAATTATGCGGAAAAGGACACCTGCCTGCTGCATGCTTCGTTCCCGCTGGCGCCTGCCGCGGCCGGTATCATCCAGTATTTTCTGCCGAGTATCCCGGTTCTCTGCTGCTGCATCACGATCGTTCTGCTGCTGATCCACCTGAAGGCCATGTCATCGCTGGTTTCTCTGGATCCGCTCACACAGCTGAATAACCGTAGACGCCTCCTGCTTCAGCTGCCGGATATGATCCATAATCCTATGCCGGATACGGACCTCTGGATCCTGATGATGGATCTGGACGGATTTAAGCAGATCAATGATACCTATGGTCACCTGAAGGGTGATCAGGCACTCTGCCAGACGGCAGCGGCTCTGAAAAAAGTTTCCGATCATCTGAAAAAGAGAGCGGTCATCGCACGTTACGGCGGTGATGAATTTATCATGATCGCCCGGCTGACAGGACAGGAAAATATCATTGATCTGATGATTCAGATTCAGAATGCAGTGGCTGATACGGCTGAAGATCATCCCGATGCCATCCGGCTGGGGATTTCCATAGGCTGTGCCCACTGGGAAGAGGGCATGAGCATTCAGGAACTGATCAACGAAGCAGACAGGAATCTGTACCGCGAAAAAAGGAAGAAACATGCTGCAAGGTAATAGACTCAGGTAAAAGCCAGAACTAAAAGCCTGAGGTAAAAGCTTCAGGATCACGCGTATGTGGAGAGACATGTGCGGCAATGAGGCAGAAACCTCTGCAGAAACATTCATACTGTATATTTTCCCTGCGAGTTGTATGATTTTTACAAAAAAATAATGAAAATCTGTGCAAAGACACAATTTGAACACAAAGTCCTGATAATATCTTTTTCAGATAGTTGATCTAACCACTCACTATCTCCCCCTCATTATAGAAGCGCCGGCCCTGCAGCCGGCGCTTCTTTAGTATTCTGGAATGTTTGGACAGACCAGATGACACTTATTTATTGCCGGTTTACTGTGCTTCGTGACATAACCCTTTCGTTGTGATATTCTTAAATCGCTATGCATGAATTCCATTCAGAGGGGAAAAGAGGAGCCAGAATATGAAGAGGCTGTTATCAGATATACTTGCGCAGGACCACTGCGAGATCCTGCAGGGTTCAGCTGATCGCGAGATCAGTGCCATTGTTTACGATTCAAGAAAGGTGACGGAGGGCTGTCTGTTTGTCTGCCTGAAGGGCGCGGTATCCGACGGCCACCGCTATGCGGCGGATGCGGCAGCGCACGGTGCGGCTGCAATCCTCGTTGAGGATTCTGTCGAAGTGCCTTCAGATGTAACCGTTGCCAGAACGGACAATACACGGAGAGCACTCTCTCTGATCTCCGCCTTCTGGTTTGATTTCCCGGCGAAGAAGCTGAAGACGATCGGCATCACGGGAACCAAGGGCAAGACGACGACCAGCTATATGATCCAGTCGATCCTGAATGCGGCGGGACACCGCTGTGGCCTGATCGGGACGATCGAATCCATTACCGGCAAAAGAACGATTCCTTCAGAGAATACGACGCCGGAGTCTTATCTGATCCAGGAATATTTCGCGGAAATGGTGGAGGCCGGATTTGACAGCGTCGTGATGGAGGTATCTTCGCAGGCGCTGAAGATGGACCGCGTCGCCGGCATCACGTTCGACTTCGGTATTTTTACCAATATCGCACCGGATCACATCGGCCCGAATGAGCACGCAAGCTTTGAGGAATACCTGGACTGCAAGAAAATGCTCCTCCGCCAGTGCCGGATCGGCATCGTCAACCGTGATGACGACCATTTCGATCAGATCGTGGAAGGACATACCTGCGGGATTCTGGAGACGTATGGCTTCTCGCCGGAGGCGACGCTGCGCGCCGTCAATGTCACAATGCTGATGAAACGCGGCATGCTGGGTATCTGCTATCAGACCGAGGGACTGGTGAATATCGACGTGGAAGTGGATATTCCCGGCCGGTTTACCGTCTATAATTCTCTCGCGGCGATCGCTGTCTGCCATCACTTCGGCGTATCGGAGGAAAATATCACCGAGGCCATGAAGCAGGCCAAGGTGAAAGGACGTGTCGAGATCGTGAAGATCTCGGACCAGTTCACGCTGATGATCGATTATGCGCATAACGCCATGGCACTGGAGAGCCTTCTCTCCACGCTCCGTGAATATCATCCGTCGAGAATTGTCTGCCTCTTCGGATGCGGCGGCAACCGCGACCGCGAGCGCCGCTTCGAAATGGGAGAGGTCTCCGGACGTATGGCTGATCTGACAGTGGTCACGTCGGATAACCCGCGCAATGAAGAGCCCATGGCGATCATTGATGATATTCTCACGGGTGTAAAGAAGACGGATGGTCAGTATGTCACGATTCCCGACAGGAAAGAGGCAATTGCCTGGGCCATTCACCATGCGGAGCCCGGCGATGTCATCATTCTCGCCGGCAAGGGACATGAGGATTATCAGATTATCAAAGGGAAAAAATATCCGATGGACGAACGTGTTCTGATCCGGGATATCCTGGAGGAGGACAGAAAAGCCGGAAGGACGGTTTAATGGCAGAGGTTTTTGCAGATGTGATCGTGGATATCTCCGATACCGGTGCGATGAAAACGTTCCAGTACCATGTGCCGGATGGGCTGACCGGAAAAGCCGAGCCCGGCTGTGTGGTCACGGTTCCCTTCGGGAGAGGAGGACGCACCGTCAGCGGCTGGATCCTGTCGCTGTCTGATCAGCCGAAAATCGAGAGAGAACGGATCCGCGATATTCAGGACATTCCCGACAACCGGGTGTCGGCAGAGGCAGGACTGGTAAGCCTTGCCATCTGGATCTGCAGGACCTATGGATCCGGACTGAACAATGCGCTGAAAACAGTGCTTCCCGTCCGGGATAAGAAGAAAGAAACCACCAGGGAACGGATTACCCTGGCGGTCAGTGAGGAAGAGGCGGAAAAAATCGCCGATGCCTGCGAGAAGAAGCATCAGACAGCCAAAGTACGCCTGCTGCGCGAGCTGATCCGTGGCGGCCATACCGACAGAACGGATGCGGCATCCCGCCTGAAGGTCACCAGACCGACGGTTGACAGTCTGATCCGCGAGGGCGTTATCTGTACGGATGTCTGTACGGAATGGCGCGGGATGGAAGAGGAAGACGAAGGACCCGCGGCGGAAGAACCGGTGCTGAGCGAAGAACAGTCGGATGTTCTGCAGGGTATTTTTTCGGAGTGGCAGCATCGGGACAGGCCCTCCCTGATCCTCGGCGTGACAGGCAGCGGAAAAACGATGGTCTATATGAAGCTCATCGAGGAGGTGCTGCAGGAGGGGAAACAGGCGATCGTCCTGATCCCCGAGATTGCGCTGTCATGGCAGAACGTCTCCCGGTTCCGCCGGCATTTCGGCGACAGAGTGACGGTCATGAATTCCCGCATGAGCGATGGCGAGAAGTCGGATCAGTATGAGAGAATGCGGCGGGGTGAAGCGGAGATCGTGATCGGCCCGAGGTCAGCGCTCTTTGCTCCCTTTCCCCGTCTGGGACTGATCATCGTGGATGAGGAGCAGGAGACTTCTTACCGGAGCGGATCGGCGCCACGCTATGACGCCAGAGAAACAGCCGTGGAGAGAGGCAGGCTGGAACACGCGCACGTGGTCTTCGGATCAGCGACACCTTCCGTCGATGCCTATTACCGGTGCAGGCAGGGGAGCTGGGCACTCTTCCGGCTGGACAGCCGATATGGCGGTGCAGCCATGCCGGATGTGAAGATCATCGATATGCGCGCCGAACTGAAACAGGGCAACCGTTCGATTCTGAGCCGGAAGCTCAGAGACGGGATCGAAGACCGGCTCTCAAAAAATGAGCAGACATTGCTTTTTCTGAACAGGCGCGGTGTGTCGGGATTCATCTCCTGCCGTTCCTGCGGCGAGGTGATCAGCTGTCCGCACTGCAGTGTGTCGCTGACCCTTCACGGAAACGGAACGCTCGTCTGTCATTACTGCGGCTATACCATCAAGGCGCCGGACAGGTGCCCTTCCTGCGGTTCGCCCTATATAGGCGGTTTCCGCGCAGGCACCGAGAGGGTCGAGGCGGAACTGAAACGATATTTCCCTTCCGCGCGGGTGCTCCGCATGGATGCGGATACCACGAAGACGAAGGAAAGCTACCGGGAGATCCTGAAGACTTTCGCGGAGCATGGTGCCGATATCCTGGTCGGGACACAGATGATCATCAAGGGACACGACTTCCCGGCAGTTACGCTGGTCGGTGCACTGGCAGCGGATCTGTCTCTGTTTGCCGAAGATTACCGGGCAGCCGAGCACACGTATCAGCTCGTTGTCCAGGCGGCTGGCAGAGCGGGGCGCGGTACGCTTCCCGGGGAGGCGCTGATTCAGACCTATCATCCGGACCACTACAGTCTGAAGGCTGCTGTGGAACAGGATTATGACGCTTTCTATGAAGAAGAGATCGCGACACG
>ONKP01000017.1 GCA_900318405.1 uncultured Eubacteriales bacterium
ATATTATACGGATATCGGCAGTGTGTAAATTTCATATCCGGGTCAGGGTACCCGGCGCATGCAGATGGAAAGCATGAGTAGGAATAACGCGTAAAGTACCGCCGGACGGGAGGTTGTCGGCGGGCGAAGGACAGGCGCAGGATACAGAGATGTCAGTCGGTCTGATGGCTGCAACTGAGGACTCTGCAATGACGGTAATGCACATATGGTGCAGAACAGTTTCCTGAGAAGCGTCCGCGGTGTTATTTCGCGCCCCGCTTAACGGTAGTAATCCCGTGTTTTCGCTTGCATCTGTGTGTCGTATCAGCCTCCTCTTTGCTTATCGACAAGGAGGTTTTTTTATGCAGAAATGGAACAGAACGGGCAGGACAGACCAATCGGACAGAACAGATCAACCTGGCGGAATGGCCCCATGGGACAGAACAGGCCAGTCGGACAGAATGAACCCATTGGGTGATCCATTGGGTAGTCAGGCGCCATCGGAAAGTGCCGGACAACAATTGAAAAAATCAACAGCGTCCGGAAATAAACGTCAGTCTGCTCTGCATTCGTCCGGCAGAAGCTTTGCAGTGCGGCGGATGGTATTTGATGCCATGCTGGTTGCTTTGTTTGTGGTCCTTTCCTTTCTCAATGTGCGGATCGGCAATGTTTTCAAGATCGGTTTTTCCAGCTTTGCGACGATCATGGCTGCGATTCTGCTCGGACCGGTCGACGGATTTCTGGTCGGCTGTATCGGCGAATTTCTGGAACAGCTGCTAACCTATGGGCTGACCCCGACGACGGTTCTTTATCTGATTGGTCCCGGGGCGAGAGGACTGGTCCTCGGGCTTGTGCTTCTTCTTTTTGCACACGGGACTTCAGCGTATATCACGGCGCTGGACAGAAAGAGACCCTATGCACTGGGAACCGCTCTGATCCTGTCTTCTTTTGCCCAGACGATGCTGAATACACTGGCTAATTACGTGGATTCGAAGCTTTTCGGCTGGTATTCGCCGGAGATCGTATTCGGTTCTCTGGCGGCACGGACAATTGTGGGATTTGCGCAGACATTTGTTTTTGCGGGACTGGCAGTTACGGTTCTTCATGCGCTGAGAAATTCCCGGTTTATCCCATACCCGGCAGCCGTCAACCGGTAAAAAACGGATCTGATGTATCTGCCATGATTCGGCTGACAAGTGACCATATATGCGGGTATAATGGCTTTGAGTCGGTGCGAAGTAACGCGCAGATGAGCGTATAAGAGAAGCACGAGTGTTGCCGTTATCAGCGTTGTTTCGCGCAGATGGATATTTGTGAGAAGTGGGAGTGTTGCCGTCATCAGCGTTGTTTCACGCAGACGGATATATGTGAAGAGCCTGAGGACAATTCGCCTCAGATCGGGAGGATAACGATGAAGTGGAAAAAATACCGGCTGAAAACAACGGAAGGCGCCGAGGATATCATTATTTCGGCGCTTTATGACTGCGGTATCGAGGGTGCGGAGATTGAAGACAAGGTGCCCCTGACGGAAGACGAAAAGGCGCAGATGTTCGTGGATATCATGCCGGATATGCCGGAAGATGACGGTATTGCGTGGCTTGATTTTTATCTGGATCCGGAGAAGGATGACGTGGACAGGATCCTGGCCGATGCGAAGCAGGCACTGGAGGAGCTTCGGAAGACCTGCGACATCGGCGAGGGTACGATCGAGGAGTCCGAGACGGAAGACACGGACTGGGTCAATAACTGGAAACAGTATTTTCATCAGTTCAGCGTGGATGATATCCTGATCACACCTTCCTGGGAAGAAGTGAAGGAAGAGGACAAAAATAAAATGATCCTTCACATCGATCCCGGCACTGCTTTCGGGACGGGTATGCATGAGACGACCCAGCTCTGCATCCGCCAGCTGAAAAAATATGTGACGCCCGGCTGTGAGATGCTGGATGTCGGGACCGGCAGCGGGATCCTTGGCATTACGGCCGTGAAGCTCGGAGCGGGACATGTGCTCGGCACGGATCTGGATCCCTGCGCCGTGCCTGCCGTGGATGACAACAAGAAGGCCAATGGCGTCGATGATGATCATTTCCAGATGATCATCGGCAATATGATCGATGATCAGGCCACAAGAGACAGAGCGGGATATGACCGCTATGACATCGTTACGGCGAATATTCTGGCGGATATTCTGGTGTTCATGACGCCTGCCGTTGTGCCGGCCATGAAGAAGGGCGGCATCTACATTACGTCAGGCATCCTTGAGGATCAGGCATGGAAGGTTCTGGACGCCTGCAAGGCGGCGGGACTGGAGGTCGTGGAACAGACGCAGCAGGGCGAGTGGGTCAGCATCACGGCCCGCCGGAACTGAGAAAGCGGTCTGGCATTATTGCCTGTCAGGATTGAATGAGTGTATCACCGGCTTTGTCAGTGAAACTGAGAAACAGGAGTAAAGCGCATGTATCGTTTTTTTGTGGAAAAATATCAGATCCATGATGGCCGGGTGGATATCACCGGGGAGGATGTCAATCACATCCGGAATGTTCTCCGCATGCGGCCCGGCGAGGAGGTTCTGATCTCCACCGGAGACGAATGGGAGTATACCTGCGCCATCGAGCGCCTGGAGGAAGACCGCGTGACCCTGCGCGTGGAGGATGCTTCACGCCCGGGCAGAGAGCTTGCGTCGAAGATCTGGCTGTTTCAATGCCTTCCGAAAGGTGATAAAATGGAGACCGTTATTCAGAAGGCGGTGGAGCTCGGCGCTTACACGGTTGTTCCGGTGGCGTCATCCCGATGCGTCGTGAAGCTTGATGAACGGCGCGCCGCGCAGAAGGTCGTCCGATGGAATGCGATCGCTGAAGCTGCCGCCAAACAGTCGAAGCGGCTGATCATTCCGGAGGTCAGAAGCGTGATGCGCTTTCGCGATGCACTCGAAGCCGCAGCGGATCTGGATGTGAAACTCATCCCCTATGAGCGTCAGGACGGCATGGAAGGGACAAGAAAAATCCTCAACGCAATCCGCCCGGGACAGTCGGTAGCGGTCATGATCGGCCCTGAGGGCGGTTTTGACGACGCGGAGGTGCAGCTGGCACGGGAACACGGCTTTGAGCCTGTGACGCTCGGAAAAAGGATCCTGCGCACGGAGACGGCCGGTATGACGATGCTTTCCATTCTGATGTATCTGCTGGAGCAGGACTGAAAAAGATTGAGAGGATTATGAAGGAAATATATCTGGACAATTCAGCGACGACCCGCTGTTATGAAGAGGTTGCCGATATCGTACGCAAAACGATGCTGGTCGACTACGGCAATCCGTCTTCCATGCACAGAAAGGGCGTTGAAGCGGAAAGATATCTGCGCACGGCACAGGAGCAGATCGCCGATACCATGCGCGTGAAGCCGTCGGAGATATTTTTTACCTCGGGAGGAACCGAGTCCAACAACTGGGCGCTGTTCGGTACGGCGCAGGTGAAGAAAAGAGCCGGAAAGAGGATCATCACATCGGAGATTGAGCACTCGGCGATCGGTGAGCCGATGAAAAAACTGGCCGATCTGGGTTTTGACGTTGTGAAGATCCCGGTGGACGCCGAGGGAAGAATCCGCATGGATGCCCTCAGGGAAGCGCTGACGAAGGACACGATCCTCGTCTCGGTCATGATGGTGAATAATGAGATCGGAACGGTGGAACCGGTGGCTGAGATCGGTCAGCTGGTCAGGAAGACCTGTCCGTATGCGTATTTCCATGTAGATGCCATTCAGTCATACGGAAAGTGCAGGATTTATCCCAAACGGATGAATATCGACATGCTCTCGGTCAGCGGGCACAAGATCCACGGCCCGAAGGGCGTCGGATTCCTGTATGTGGACAGCAGGTGCAGAATCGATCCGATCATTTACGGCGGCGGACAGCAGAACGGCATGCGGTCCGGTACGGATAATGTGCCGGGGGCAGCGGGACTCGGGCTCGCGGCTGAGATGATCTATAAGAATCTGGATGACCATGTGGAGCAGATGTACCGGCTGAAAGAGAAACTGGCAGCGGGACTGAAGGAGCTTCCGGACGTGCGGATCTACGGACCGGCCAATCTCAGGGAGGGCGCACCGGGCATCCTGAATGCGTCATTTATCGGCGTGCGGAGCGAGGTCCTTCTGCACACACTGGAAGACCGCGGTATCTATGTATCTGCAGGCAGTGCGTGCTCGAGCCATCACCGGTCCGGCAGTGCTACCATGACGGCCATCCATGCCAGCAAGGCGGAGATGGAATCTTCGCTGCGCTTCAGCTTCTCCGAGGAAACGACAGAAGAGGAGATCGACACGACGCTTGCGGTGCTCCGCGAGGTTCTTCCGCAGCTGAGAAAATTTGTGCGGATGTGAAATGCAGTATTGTGCGACATCATGAAGCTCGCGAATGTGTCATATGATGCTTTGCAATTGCATGGGTTAATTCAGAAAAGAGGAAAAAAATTGTATCAGGCACTTTTGATCAAATATGCGGAGATAGGCATTAAGGGAAAGAACCGCCACCTGTTCGAGGACAGGCTGATGCACCAGATGGCTGTAGCTCTCAGACGTGTGGACGGCTCCTTTGAAACCGTGAAGGAAATGGGCAGGATCTTTGTCATGCCGCACGGGGAGTGCGACAAGGTGGGCGCCATCGAGGCCCTGCAGAATGTTTTTGGTATTACAGGTATCTGCCCGGTGCTGATCGTGGAAGATATGGATTACGATAACGTCGCGGCACAGCTTGTGCAGTATGTGCAGGAAACGTATCCTGACAATGGAACGGCACAGACGTTCAAAGTCAATGCGCGCCGCCCGTGGAAGCAGTATCCGAAGGATTCCATGGAACTCAATGCAGATCTCGGTGAGGCGGTTCTCAACGGCTGCCCCTGGCTGACGGTGGATGTCCATCACCCGGATATCCTGCTCAACGTGGAAGTGCGGCAGAGCGGCGTTTATATTTATTCGAAGGTGATCCCGGGTCCCGGCGGACTGCCTGTCGGAACCAGCGGAAAAGCAGAGCTGCTGCTCTCCGGCGGTATCGATTCGCCGGTGGCCGGCTACATGATCGCCAAGAGGGGCGTGGAGATTGATGCCGTTTATTTTCATGCGCCGCCATACACCAGCGACCGCGCCAGGCAGAAGGTTGTCGATCTCGCCAAACAGATCTCGAAGTATACCGGCCCTATTCATCTGCACGTGGTGAATTTCACGGATATTCAGCTGGCTATCTATGAAAAATGTCCGCATGAGGAACTGACGATTATTATGCGCCGGTATATGATGCGGATCGCGGAGATTTTTGCTCACAGGGATGGCGCCCTCGGCCTGATCACAGGTGAGAGCATCGGCCAGGTGGCGAGCCAGACCACGCAGAGCCTTCTCTGCACCAACGCGGTTTGCACTCTGCCGGTTTTCCGTCCGCTGATCGGATTCGACAAGCAGGAGATCATTGATGTAGCCGAGAGGATCGGCACCTTTGATACATCTATTCTGCCGTATGAGGACTGCTGCACGATCTTCGTCGCAAAGCATCCGGTAACGCATCCGTTGCTGAAGGTCATTGAGAAATCCGAGCACAACCTCGATGATGCGATCGAGCCGCTCATGCAGCAGGCGCTGGAGACGACAGAGACGATCAGCATCACCAGCTGATGATATTGCCGGGCGATTTCCGCAGTCGGTACATGTAAAAATATCCGTACGAAAAAAGATCCGGCCGCGAGGTCGGATCTTTTACACTGTGTGGAAAAGAGCACAATCTGTTTATTTTTCTTTCATCTGTCTGTGATGCGCAGAATCTGAACAGGTGGTACTGTTCGCTGTATATCTGCACGAAGAGCAAAAAATGTATACAGGTTACTGCTCACTGATCATATAGGGCTTGAGTACTTCAAGAACCTCGTCAAGCTCGCTGCCCTCTGTATGGATATTCAGGTCGATCGGCTTGGAGAGATCAAGACTGAAAATACCCATGATGGATTTGGCGTCGATCACATATCTTCCGGATACGAGGTCAAAGTCAAAATCATATTTGGAAATGGCATTGACGAAATTTTTTACCTTGTCGATAGAGTTCAGAGAAATCTTTACTGTAGTCATTTACATACCTCCATCAGCTTGTCTGCTGTATTTTCCAGTTTATTATCGGATTGTACAAATGTCTTTATCAATGCAAAGTACAGAAGCTTTCGCATGTATTTATCTTACGTTTATTACCTTCAAAAGTCAACGACCATTGAAACGCGTATATTTCATCCCCCCGGGGGGCTTCAACAAAATTGGCTGTTTTGATAGTATTTAAACATTGAAAACGGAGAACGACTGTATATCGATGCAGGAAAGGCGGTTGAGTTATGCATATTCCTGAGAATTATCTGAGCCTGCCCACATGCGGCGTGATGGCGGCTGCCATGGTGCCGGTATGGGTGCATGCGGTGCGCTCGGTGAAAAAAGACGTGCCGAAGGCAAAAATACCGATGCTGGGCGTGGGCGCCGCTTTTTCCTTTGTCGCCATGATGTTCAATGTACCTCTTCCGGGAGGAACCACAGGACATGCTGTCGGCGGAACGCTGATCGCCATTCTGCTCGGACCGGATGCAGCCTGTCTGGCTGTTTCCATCGCCCTGCTGATCCAGGCATTGCTTTTCGGAGACGGCGGTGTACTGGCCTTTGGCGCCAATTGTTTCAATATGGCCTTTGTGCTGCCATATGTGGGCCATGCGGTCTATCAGTTTCTGCGGAAGCATATTCATGCGAAGAGCGGCAGATACTGGGCTGCCGGCGTCGGTTCCTATGCCGGGATCAATGCGGCGGCATTCTGTGCGGCAGTGGAATTTGGTATTCAGCCATATATCTCGCACGATGCCAATGGTAATCCGCTGAACTGCCCGTATGGTCTCAATGTTTCCATCCCGGCGATGATGGCCGGGCATCTGACGGTGTTCGGCGCTGTGGAAGTCATCTATACGGTGGCAATGCTTGCCTTCGTCGTAAAAACATCATCGGATCTGCTTCCGGAGAACACGACTTCTGTCGTTCAGGCAAAAAAGCCCGGAAAACTGTATGCCCTGCTGGCAATGCTGATCTGTCTCGTCCCGCTCGGCCTTCTGGCAACGGGTACAGCCTGGGGTGAATGGGGTTCTGATGAAATAGCGGCAGTGAGTGGATTTTCGCCTGCCAACCTCGTCAATGGATGGGAACTGAGTGCCCTGCTGCCGGATTATTCGTTCGGCGGACTGCCTGACGCTGTGGGGTATATCCTGTCGGCGGTGATCGGCGTGGCGCTCTGCATCATAATTTTTACGCTGATCTCCAGAGGCGGAAATGAGAAAACGCAGTACGGGCCGCAGACGACCTGAGACTGCAGGCAGGACGGTTTGATATGAGCTGAGCGTTGAATGATCAAACAGATGCAGCGAACAGAATGCATGTGCAGAGCCCGACGGGAGCGGAAAATCCGGCGGGCTCTGCCTGTGTGTGGGACACCTGCATCATATTATGATATAGGTGTCATAAGTATGATAACAGTGTCAATAAATCATTCACCCACTTTTGCACAAGTGCAACGTGGGTGATGACTTTTGACACTGTTATCATATTATTGAAAGTGTTTACAATAAAAAATATGAGCACAGACACGAAGGAAGATACGCGTACAGCTTCAGAAAAAGAAGAACAGATACAGCAGATGTCGGGTCAAACAATGGCGGCAGGTTCGAGCTGGCAGAATTCTTCATTGCCTGAAGACATCGGAGAAGAAAAGATAAATATTCCGGAATGGCTGACGGTGGAGGAGACGTATGAGCCCACGAAAGACCGCGATCATTTTATCGGGAAGAGTATCATGAAGCTTCTCGGTATGCTGGCGGCGATCCGGGAGAATCCGGCTGTGCAGGGCAGGGGCGCCGGCGCGGTCATGCGCCTGGTGTTTACGCTGCTGTGTATCGTTCTGATGGCCGCCTCTCACAACATGGCATTTACCTATATCATTCTGGCAGCTTTTCTTCTCAGAGCCATGCTGCTGCCGGCCGACCGGCTGTCCGGTGTGTTCGGCGGCGCCGTGGGAACCGCGCTGTTTTCAGCCATCCTTTTGCTTCCATCTGCCTTCATGGCTGCACCCCGTACAATGCTGACTGTCTCCATCAAGGTATTTGTCTCGGTAGGACTGATCGGTCTCATGCGTGCTCTGGTCCCGTTTAATCAGATCACATCTGCTCTGAAGGTGTTTCATCTGCCGGATATTGTCATTTTTATTTTTGATATTACACTGAAATACATTGCCGTTCTCGGCAGTCTGTGCCTGGATATTCTGGTATCCCTGCGGCTCAGGTCCGTGGGGAAAAACCGCGACAAAAGTCATTCGGTGGGCGGTGTGCTGGGCGTTACCTTCCTGAAGTCAAAGGAGATGGCGGATGAGATGTATGCGGCCATGACCTGCCGCGGATTCGAGGGGGAATACCGGAGAGCGCAGAAAAAATTACTTTCGACTGCCGATCTGCCGCTTCTGCTGTTTACAGGTTTTATCATGGCGGCGTATATTTATCTGGAGCTGGCGGTGTGAAAAAATGATCAACAGAGATGAAAAGGTAATCGAACTTCAGAATATCTGCTTTGCCTATCAGGGAGAGGTCGCTCTGCGTTACGTGACATTTGATGTATTCCGCGGAGAGACGGTCATTCTCCAGGGCCCGAACGGCTGCGGCAAATCGACGCTGATCCGTCTGCTGAACGGCATTGTTTATCCGGAACAGGGCACGTATCAGTTTGAGGGCAATGAGATCTCGGAAAAGACGCTGAAGGACAGTATTTTTTCAAAGAAGTTTCACCAGAAGATCGGCTATGTATTTCAGAATCCGGATGTGCAGCTGTTCTGCGCGAGTCTGGAGGAAGAGATCGCTTTCGGCCCGCGGCAGATGGGACTTGATGAAGACGAGGTGCGGCGGAGGACGGACGACGTTATCCGTCTGACCGGACTGGATCACCTGCGGGAGAGGGCGCCGTATCACCTGAGCGGCGGGGAGAAAAAGAAAGCCGCCCTCGCGTGTGTGCTCTCGATGAATCCGGAGGTCCTGATCCTCGATGAACCGCTCGCCGGACTTGACAGGCGGACGCAGGCGTGGCTGACGGATTTCCTGCTGCAGCTGAAGGCGGCGGGAAAAACAATGGTCATTGCTACCCACGATGAAAAGCTGGCGCAGACGCTCGGAGACCGATATATTATTTTTGACGACGATCACCGTGCGGTGGAGAAGATGCCGGACAGAATTCCTGAATGAATAATGATAGCGGCACCGTTCCACGGGTTTGCGCGTTTACCGGTCGACGGCACTCGCTCGTCTTCGTAAAAATGATCTTCAGGCCGGGAATGTCCGAAAAGAAAGTCATGAATGAGTATAAGGAGTCAGGGAGGATCCCTGGCAGAGCTGAAAACAGGAGTAAGTAAATGAAGAAAGCGGCTTTGCATAATCTGGGCTGCAAGGTGAATGCATATGAGATGGAAGCCATGCAGCAGATGCTGGAAGGAGCCGGCTATGAGATCGTACCGTTTGCGCCCGGCGCAGATGTCTATGTGATCAATACCTGTACGGTGACGAATATCGCCGACAGGAAGTCGAGGCAGATGCTTCACCGTGCAAAAAAAATGAACGAAAACGCTGTTGTTGTAGCTGTAGGCTGCTATGCACAGGTGCGCGGCAGAGAACTGGCTGTGGATCCGGATGTGGATATTGTGATCGGAAGCAGCCGGAAGTCAGATCTGGTGAAGGAAATCCGGACCTGGGAGCAGGCGCATGAAAACAGCGGAAGCAATGCAGGCAGTATGCAGAGAACGCAGGAAAATACAGCCGCGGATGCTGCGCAGACCGATATCGGCTCGTGGAAGCGGGATACATCTTATGAGAAGCTGGAAATCGATCGCACGGAAGAGCATACGCGCGCGTTCATCAAGGTACAGGACGGATGCAATCAGTTCTGCTCCTACTGCATTATTCCCTATGCGCGGGGGAGAATACGCAGCCGGGATCCGGAAGATGTGGTGGAGGAGATCACACGCCTCGCTGCCACAGGCGTGAAGGAAGTTGTCATCACGGGCATCCACCTGTGTTCTTACGGGGCTGATCTGAAGGATAATCAGCATAATCATGAGGCTGTGACGTCTGTGTATCCTGCACGCAACTGCATGGCACTGCTGCAGCTTCTGCAGAAAGTGCATGAGATCGACGGCATTGAGCGGATCCGTCTCGGTTCTCTCGAGCCGGGTTACATGAGCGAGGCCTTCATCCGGGGGCTGGCGGAGCTCCCGAAGGTGTGTCCGCATTTTCATCTGTCCCTGCAGAGCGGCTGTGCCAAAACGCTGCGGGCCATGAATAGGAAATATACGCCCGCGGATTTTTCGGAGACGGCTGCCCTGTTCCGCAAATACTATGAACATCCGGCGCTCTGCACCGATATCATCACAGGCTTTCCGGGAGAGACGGACGAGGATTTTGAAGAGTGCCGGGCTTTTGTGGAGAGCATACACTTTTTCGAGACGCATATCTTTCCCTACTCCCGGCGGGCCGGGACAAGGGCAGCAGCAATGCCGGACCAGAATACCGAAGCCGTCCGCCGGAAACGCGGCGAGGTCCTGCGGCAGCTGGACCACGAGCGGAGAAAGGAATTTCTGCGCTGGTATCTGGGAAAGCCGGTGGAGGTGCTCTTTGAAGAGCAGACAGAGGTCAACGGACGGCTGTACTGGATGGGACATGGCCGGGAATACCAGAAAGTGCTGCTGATGGATTCGCGGGATCTGTCCAACCGGATCGTGACGGTCACAGCGGCGCAGATCGTCGGTGATGATTACATCCTTGGCTATTGATTGAATGCGCTGTGAAGATTATAATCGGGCGGAGTGCGCCGAAGTTAGAGCGTATGCCGGCGGCTTGTCAAGCGCATCCGCATAGTCTATAATTAAGGTTGCGCTAATTTGAGCTGCGCACGAGAGTGTCATGGAGAAGGCGGCTCACGGATACATTGCAACACAGAAAAAACTCGTTGAAACCTGTATGCAGAAAACCACAGGCTATAGATCGTACTGCCGAACTGCACCGTGGTCGGTCCGTATTACAGTATAAGGATGGTGTGCCATATGGAAGATTTAGGAAATACACAATTTTTTCAGGTAAATCCGGAGAATGAGGTTCCGGTCAAACATGTCCTTGATACCGTTTATCATGCGATGGAGGAGAAGGGCTATAACCCGGTCAATCAGATCGTCGGTTATATCATGTCCGGAGATCCGACCTATATTACCAACCATAACGGCGCGCGCAGCATGATCATGAAAGTGGAACGCGACGAAATCGTGGAGGAGCTTCTCAAGGAGTATATCAAGAACGAATCCTGGAAGGACACCGACGAAGCTTGAGATAAGGGAACATTCTGATGAGAATCCTCGGACTTGATTACGGATCCAAAACGGTCGGTGTAGCGGTGAGTGATCCGCTGCAGATCACGGCCCAGGCACTGGAGACGATCTGGCGCCCCAGAGAGACGAAGCTCCGGCAGACACTGGCGCGGATCGATGAACTGTGTCACCAGTATGAGATTGAGCATATTGTGATCGGTTATCCGCTGCACATGGACGGCGGTATGAGCGATACGGCGGAAAAAGCCCTGGCGTTTCGGGATATGGTCGTGAAGCGCACGGGCATTGAAGCTACGATGTGGGATGAAAGGCTGACAACAGCTGCTGCGGGAGATATTCTGGATGAGGCAGGACTGAAAGACAGGCATGAGCGCAAGGCGGTGATCGATCAGATCGCGGCCGGCTTTATTCTGCAGGAATATCTGGACCGATACGGAAAAAATGCATCGCGGGAGTAATAAGGGATTGAAGAAAGAAAAAATCACTTTTGACGGTGAAAACGGCGAAAAGCAGGAGTTTTATGTAGAGGAGGAAACGAGGATAGCCGGAACGGACTATCTTCTTGTCACAGATTCGGCAGAGGATGATGCCGAAGCCCTGATCCTGAAGGACGTTTCCGCGGAGACGGATCAGGAGGGAAAGTATGTCATCGTGGATGATGACGTGGAATTGGAAGCTGTCGCGCGCATTTTTCAGGAGATGCTGGGCGACGAAGTTGATCTGCAGTGAGCACCGGCTGCGCCTGATGTCTGCGTGACGAACAGACGGATGAGCGTTCCCTGTGCCACAGGATCGGAAGTGTTGTTTTCGGCTGCAGAGCGAAAGGCAGCCGACGGAAAACAGAATATGGAGGTTATTTTTGAGCAGTAAGAGGAATGCGCCTGCTCCGAAGAGCAGGCTGAAGATCATCCCTCTGGGCGGTCTCGAGGAAATCGGCATGAATATCACGGCCTTCGAGTACGAAGACAGCATCGTGGTTGTCGATTGTGGCCTGGCCTTCCCGGATGATGATATGCTTGGGATCGATCTGGTTATACCGGACATTACTTATTTAAAACAGAATATTGACAAAGTGAAGGGATTCGTGATCACCCATGGTCATGAGGATCACATCGGCGCGCTGCCCTATGTGCTGCGCGAGATCAATGTTCCTATCTATGCGACGAAGCTCACCATGGCGCTGATCGAGCACAAGCTTGAGGAGCACGATATGCTCCAGGGCGTCAAGCGCAAGGTGATCAAATTCGGACAGTCCATCAATCTCGGAAATTTCCGTATTGAATTTATCAAGACAAATCACAGTATTCAGGATGCGGCGGCGCTGGCGATCTACTCGCCTGTTGGGACGATCGTTCACACGGGTGATTTCAAGGTGGATTACACGCCGGTATTCGGCGATGCCATCGACCTGCAGCGTTTTGCCGAGATCGGAAAAAAAGGCGTGCTCGCCCTGATGTGCGACAGTACGAATGCTGAGCGGCCGGGCTTCACGATGTCGGAGAAGACCGTCGGAAGAACGCTTGACGTTATTTTTTCCGAGCACAGGAAACAGCGGCTGATCATCGCCACGTTCGCCTCGAACGTGGACCGTGTGCAGCAGATCATCAACGCGGCTTACAAGTACGGCCGGAAGGTCGTGATCGAGGGTCGCAGCATGGTGAATATCATTTCCATCGCGTCGGATCTCGGTTATCTGAACATTCCGGAGAACACGCTGGTGGATATCAACCAGATGCGGAATTATCCGGATGAAAAAATGGTCCTCGTGACGACCGGAAGCCAGGGTGAATCGATGGCTGCGCTGTCCCGTATGGCAGCGGATATTCACAAGAAGGTCACGATCAAACCGGGTGATCTGATCGTGTTCTCATCGCACGCGATTCCGGGCAATGAGAAGGCCGTTTCGAATGTCATCAACGAGCTCTATGAAAAGGGCGCAGAGGTGATCTTCCAGGATGTCCACGTGTCAGGCCATGCCTGCCAGGAGGATATCAAGCTGATCTATTCGCTGGTGAAGCCGAAGTACGCAATCCCGGTGCACGGTGAGTACCGTCATCTGGTCGCGCAGAAAAATATTGCGCTGGAACTCGGTATTCCGAAGCAGAATATTTTTATCATGAAGACCGGTCAGGTGCTGGAGCTCAGTCAGAACAGCGCAAAGATCACCGGAACCGTGGAGACCGGAGAGGTTATGGTCGACGGTCTTGGCGTGGGCGATGTGGGAAATATCGTGCTTCGCGACAGGCAGCACCTGTCAGAGGACGGTATCATGATCGTCGTCATGACGCTGGACAGGGCGAGCGGTACACTGATTGCCGGACCGGAAATCGTCTCCAGAGGCTTCGTCTATGTGCGTGAATCCGAGGACCTGATCGACGAGGCACGCAATGTCGTGGACGATGCAGTCAATGAATGTCTGGATGCGCATATCACGGACTGGGGCAAGTTAAAATCTACGATTAAGGATGCACTGGGAAGCTTTGTATGGAAGCGTACGCAGAGGCGCCCGATGATCCTTCCGATTATTATGGAGGCATAATCATGACAGGCAGCTACGCGGCAGGCAGTGATATTGATGATAAACTTGGAGCTCTGATCCGCGCCATGCGGAATTCGGAGGACTACCGCCGTTATCAGCGGCTGGAAGCCGAGCTCTCAACCAATCCTGACCTGAAGCGGTCTGTTGACAACTATCGCCGCAGGGTTTTCGAAATGCAGAATTCCAATCGCGATATTTTTGACGAGACAGACTATGCCATACATGATTTTGATCAGCTGGCAAAGGATCCGCTGGCGGCGGACTATCTGGATGCGGAGAACAGCGTCTGCGGTATGATCCGCAAAGTTGTGGATGCGATCTCTGAGGAAGTCATTGTCAGACTGCCGGATGACGGCAACTGACAGATGCAGAATGTAACAGGAGGTTCGGTTTATGGCCGACAGGAATAAGGAACAGGACAGTCTTGGCTACCGGGTGGCTATCGGCGGCATCCGCGCGGTGCTGTCTGTGCTGATTGCCATCGCGCTTGTCGTACTTCTGGTTTTTCTCGCCCGCCGGGCTTACAGCCTGGGATACGAAGTGTTTGACGAGCAGCCGGTGGACAGCGGAGACGGACGGGCCGTGACAGTGACGATCACAGATGATATGTCTGTTCGGCAGATCGGTATGCTTCTGAGGTCTGAGGGACTGCTGACGGAGAGCGTTGAGGCGTTCCAGATTCAGGAGTTCATCTCGGAATATCACGGAGATATTCTGCCCGGCACCTATACCCTGCGCACGTCCATGACGGCGGATGATATGTTTCCGATTCTCGCGCAGGCGGAACCGGATGCATCGGAATCCTCGGGGGACACGGTGTCATCGACTTCCTGATAAAGCCTTGTCATTGGTTTGATAACGAGATACAACCCCGCACATCGGTGAGATAATTTATAGAGTATGGGGTATCACATGTGATATGCGGGTTTTCTGAGAGGACAGACAAATGATCGTTGATGAACGTATGCTCACTTTCATCAATTCCCTTGACCGGGGCCTTACGCCTTTTCTGGAGGATCTCCGGGAAAAAGCAGAGAAGGATGAAGTCCCGATCATCCGGCGCAACATGCAGAGTTTTCTGCGGACCTGGCTGACGATCACGAAACCGACGGCGATTCTGGAGATTGGAACTGCCGTCGGTTTTTCTGCGATTCTGATGGCCTCGTACGGAGACCCGACTGCGAAGATCACGACGATCGAGGATTTCGACAGGAGGATCCCGGTGGCGCGAGAGAATTTCCGGAAATCGGGCTATGAGGACCGTATTACCCTGCTCGAGGGCGATGCTGCGGAGATCCTTCCGAAGCTCGAGGGACCATATGATTTTATTTTTCTGGATGCGGCAAAGGGACAGTACATTCGATTCCTGCCGGAGATCCGGCGGATGATGCGGTCAGGCAGTGTGCTGATCGCTGACAATGTCCTGCAGGGCGGCGACATCATAGAGTCACATTACATCGTCGAACGGCGGAATCGGACGATCTACCGGCGGATGCGCGAGTTCCTTCGCGCGATCGAAGATGATGAGGGACTGGAGAGCTGTGTGCTGCCTGTCGGAGACGGCATCAGCATTTCCGTAGCCCGATGAGTAATGGGAATGTAAGACAGGATACATGATCGGGGCGGATGCATCTCACAGGATGCTTCGTATGTGCGGCGATGAGGCGCATGTCGTGATCAAGAGATGAAACCCCGGGCGGATTTCATGATGCGCCGCTTACAGCCGGATTCTGTCATGAACCGATGATGCGGCACAGAGAACGGAGAGAACAATGCTGAAAAATGGAAAACCGGAACTTCTGATACCGGCGAGCTGCCTGGAGGTTCTGAAGGTGGCGGTGGCCTTTGGCGCAGATGCCGTGTATATCGGCGGAGACATGTACGGTCTCCGGGCCAGGGCGAAGAATTTCAGCCATGATGACATGCGGGAGGGCATTGCCTATGCCCATGCGCACGGCGTGAAGGTTCATGTGACCGTCAATATCATGGCACATAATCAGGATCTGGAGGGCGTGCGCGCTTATCTGGAAGAACTGCGGGATCTCGGCCCCGATGCGCTGATCATTGCGGATCCGGGTATTTTTACCATGGCAGGGGAGATCTGTCCGGAGATCGAGCGACATGTGAGCACGCAGATGAGCACAACCAATTACCTGTCGGCGCGCTTCTGGTATGCACAGGGCGCGAAGCGCATTGTGACGGCGCGCGAGCTCTCGCTGGATGAGATCCGCGTCCTGCGGAAAAATATGCCGGCCGACATGGCGCTCGAGTCCTTTGTTCACGGTGCGATGTGCATCTCGTATTCAGGCCGCTGCCTGCTGTCCAATTATTTCACAGGGCGGGACGCCAATCAGGGCGCCTGCACGCATCCCTGCCGCTGGAAGTACGTGGTCATGGAGGAGTCGCGGCCGGGACAGTACCTTCCGGTGGAGGAAAATGAACGGGGAACCTATATTTTTAATTCGAAGGATCTCTGCATGATCGAGCATGTGCCCGATCTGATCGATGCCGGCATTGACAGCTGGAAGATCGAGGGCCGCATGAAGACGGCGCTTTACGTGGCGACGGCGGCGCGGACTTACCGGAAAGCCATCGATGACTACATGGAGGACCCGGCGCTGTATGAGAAAAATCTGCCGTGGTACCGTGAGCAGATCGCAGACTGCACGATCCGGAACTTCACGACGGGATTCTATTACGGGAAGCCTTCGGCGGAAGACCAGATCTATGACAGCAATACCTACACGACCAATTATGTGTATCTGGGCTGTGTGGATCATATCGATGAAAACGGCTGTGCGGTGATCAGCCAGAAAAACAAGTTCTATGTGGGTGACCGGATCGAGGTCATGAAGCCGGACGGCTCGAATCCGGAGGTGACGGTGCGGAGCATCACGGATGCTGACGGTACGCCGATGGAGTCGGCGCCGCATCCCCAGCAGGAGCTTCACGTGGACCTCGGCATGCGGCCGGAGCCGTTTGATATCCTGCGTATCCGCAAGAGCGGGCAGGATGCCTGAAATTTTCAGCGCAGATTTTAATCCAGAATACAGATGCCTCCACCCGCAACAGAGCGATGAGCACTTGCTGAGAGCGACCGTAGGGAAGCTCGAAGCTTATGACACGAAGTGTGATGCGGTGTGCGAGCAGTGAGCCACGTCCGCACACACGAAGTGTGATGCGGTGGGGCGAGCGCCGCGTCAGACCGACGAAGTCGGTCGTGCGACGCCTGTCAGCGCAGTTAGCGAGCTTTAGCGAGCTTACAAGCTGACAGCTCTCGCTCGTCCTCGACGCAGCGGTGGTAAGCGCATTACGCGAGCAGTGAGCCGCATCCGTACACGCAAAGCGTGATACGGTGAGGCGAACGCCGCGATAACGTGATAAAACCCGCGAAGCGAGTTTTATCACGTCAGCTAACCACCGGCGTCTGCGGATGGTTGCGGGTTGGAGGCATCTGTGTCTCTGGAGGTCTTGTCAGATAAACAGCAATGCAAGGGGATGTGAACACTGACCAGACATATATTTATATTTTTTGCTTGCTATAACAGAAAAATAAGTATACTATAAGAATATGTTTATGCTATTGATGTATTTGCACAATCATAACAGGTGCAGAACCATTCCTATCTGATTTATTTCAGGACAAGTGATGTCCGTCTGGCATTTCCAATATCATATTTTTTTCTGTAATTTCCGTGATACATTTCTAATATTCCCTATTCTCCATTTCATTAGCTTCCAGAGTCTCAGTATTCTCAATTTTTCAGCTTCTTATCCATTTTATTTGCGTTCACAGTAATCGATCCACTGTACTTTTTTATGGGTTTTCAACCCGGAAGGGAGAGGCGATGTTCTGCAGTGTGCAGTCTGCGTCAATTTCAGGCGTAGAGGTGATACCGGTTTCGGTCGAGGTCGACGTGAGCAGCGGTATGCCTTATTTTTCCATGGTGGGCTTTGTCTCCTCACAGGTAAAGGAGGCACAGGAACGTGTGCGCACCGCGATACGGAACCTCGGCATGTCGATTCCGCCCAAGCGGATCACGGTGAACCTGGCGCCGGGAAGCGTGAGAAAGGAGGGAACCAGATTTGACCTGCCGATCGCAGTCGCGATTCTGGAAGCCCTCGGCAGCATCCGTCCTGAGACATTTGGAAAAATGATGATCATCGGCGAGCTTCATCTGGACGGCAGTGTGCAGGGAATCGCGGGTGTGCTGCCGAGTGTCATCCGTGCAAGAGATCTGGGGTGCCATACGTGTATTATTCCCGCTGCCAATCTGGCTGAAGGACGGGCGGTGGAGGGGATGAAGATCATAGGCATCCGGCATCTCAAGGATCTGATTTCGCTTGATCAGGGAAAGCCTGTTCCTGATGAAAAAACCTTCGGTGAAAGTGCAGTGAACTGTATTGGAGATCGTGCGGGCGGGGAATATACAGAACACAGTGCAGATGGTGCTGCTACGGGTGAACATGCTGACGGCAGTACTGATGACAAGGCTGTCGGGGGATATGCAGGATTCAGACCTGATGATATGGCGGTTGAGGCAGTTGTCAGGCGGGAGGCGAGTCGGAAGGATTTCAGCGATATTCACGGGCAGAGTGCTGTCAAAAGGGCTGCCGTGATCGCCGCCGCAGGATTTCACAACCTCCTGCTGAGCGGGCCGCCGGGGTCGGGCAAGTCTATGGCAGCGGAACGGATTCCTACGATCATGCCGCGGCTTTCTCCGTCGGAGAGCCTTGAGATTTCGCAGATCTACAGCATCGTCGGCCTGCTCCCGCCGGGCGTGGCACTGATGACAGAACGTCCCTTCCGCGCTCCGCATCATACCATCACGGGTGCTGCGCTGTGCGGTGGAGGTATCAATCCGAAACCCGGGGAGATCACGCTTGCGCATCGCGGCGTTCTTTTTCTCGACGAGCTTCCGGAGATGGCTCCGTCTACGGCAGAGATGCTGCGGCAGCCGCTGGAAACGCACCGGATCACGATCGCGAGAAGCGGCGGCACCTGCACATTTCCCGCATCTTTTTTGCTGGTGGCAGCCATGAACCCATGTCCGTGCGGCTGTTTTCCCGATATGAACAGGTGTACCTGCACGCCGAAGATGATCATGAGCTATCAGGCACGCGTGAGTCAGGCACTTTTGGACAGAATCGATCTCCGCTGTGATGTGCCGGCTGCTTCCTATGAGGATCTGGCGGACACCAGCCCTGATCCCGTGAGTTCTGCCGTCATGCGGGAAAAGGTCATGCGCGTACTGGATATCCAGAAAGAAAGGTACCGTGGACGCTATATCCTTTTCAACAGTGAGCTCGGAGCATCGGATATCCGCCGGTTCTGTTCCCTCACGGGCGAGGCGGAGAGGATGATGGAAAGCGCTTTTCGAAGCCTGGGGCTCTCCGCCAGAGGATACCATCACGCGATGCGGGTTTCGAGGACGATCGCAGATCTGGAAGGCTCGGATACCATCCATGAAGCCTGTGTCAGCGAGGCGCTCTGCTTCCGAAGCCGTGAAAATGATGAGGTGCAGCGGATGTTTGCAGGTCATTGACGTTACCTTGTGCTTTTGGTAAGGCGGATCATGAAGTACAGGGAAAATCTGCCGGGTATCTGGTACAGAAAGCTGCGAACGAATAAGAAAATGCTTTGTGATGATGGGTTAAGGGAGAAATCGGTGTCCGATGAGGGAGTAAAACAGAATTTGTTGACCGGTGACGGAGAGAAGGTGGGGTGAATGATGCAGACAGATATGCTTGAGAAAGACAGAAGGATAGCCGCGGACGGGGATGAGCAGGGCAAAACGGGTAGAAGCACTGAAAAAAACATGGATAAAAACACGGATACCTCAGAACGGCCGCTTTCTGTGAAAACAGAGCAGATATCCGGTCATAAGGTGGAGTCATCTGAGGTAAAAACAGAGCAGATATCCGGTCATAAGACGGAGTCATCTGAGGTAAAAACAGGCGTGAATTACGAGCGCAATCTGCGGCGGGAGAATGACGGGAAGGTCCTGCAGGAGATTCGGATGATTCGACGGGATGATCCAGATTATCCGCCGCAGTTTATGCATTATGCCCGCATGCCTGCGAGCTTTTATGTCCTTGGCGGGCTTCCGGATCCTGAGCGGAAAACTGTTGCCATCGTCGGCGCCAGAGGATGTTCTTCCTATGGAAAAGAGCAGGCAATGCTCTTCGGACGGGAACTCGCACAGGCGGGGGTGCAGGTGATCTCCGGGATGGCCTATGGGATCGACGCCTTTGGTCAGACCGGTGCGCTCGATGGCGGAGGCCGGGTCTATGCCGTACTCGGTACAGGTGTGGACGTGTGTTATCCCAGACAGAATTATCCTCTGTATCGGAGAATTCTTCGCGAAGGCGGCGGTATTATCTCTGAATTTGAACCGGGCACACCGCCGGACGGCTGGCATTTTCCCATTCGAAATCGCCTGATCAGTGCGCTGGCAGATGTGGTGCTTGTCGTGGAAGCCAGGCCCAGGAGCGGCTCACTGATTACGGCGGACTATGCGATGGAACAGGGAAAATCAATCTATGCGGTACCGGGGCGGAACGGAGACGATCTGAGCTGCGGATGCAACCGGCTGATCGCGCAGGGTGCCGGGATTGCCTGGACGCCTGCTGTCATTCTGGAAGAACTCGGATTTACGTGTGAGGAAGAAGCTTTCTGTCCGGAATCAGACGGATCTGTCAAAGACGATGCTGACGGAGCTGAGGTTGAGGTAAAAAAACGTGTGAACAAGCCCCGCGGTGGGAAATCGGAGCTTCCTGCCAGATGGGAGCATGCCGACGATTTTGGTAAAATCTTCGGGCATCTGGAAAGCTCACCGAAAAGCATGCATGTGCTGATCACGCAGAGCGGCCTCAGCCCGTCGACTGTCGCCAGTACGTTGATGCAGCTGTGCGTGTCGGGATACGTGGAAGAATCGGCACCGGGGTATTTCCGCAGGAAGTGATCGAAACACTGCGATGAAACAGACAGGAGAGAAAATCAGAAGAGGGCACCAGATGATAGAAGAGAGAAAATCAGGATGTGATACTGGAAGATAACAGAAGGAAAAATAAGGTAAAAGTATAACAAAAGGGAGCAATGAGAAGAAAAACGAGAGTGATAAGAGGTTGACTGAAGGATTACAGGAGAACCGCAGGCGGTCGAACTTTGGGTTGCGTGTGCCATATTTTTGCGTTATAGTGCTATGCGAAACTGTTTTCAAGGCGGAGCAGAGGCATTTCCGCCATGGATAACTCAGGAGGAATCGCTTTGGCTAACAATCTTGTTATTGTGGAGTCACCAACCAAAGTCAAACCTGTCCAGAAATTTCTGGGCAAAAATTATACGGTTCTCGCATCAAACGGTCATGTGCGGGATCTGCCGAAGAGCAGTCTCGGCATTGACATCGAACATGACTTCGAACCCAGATATATAACAATCAGGGGCAAAGGCCCTCTCGTTGCATCGCTGAAGAAGGCAGCGGATAAGGCGGATAAGGTTTTCCTCGCAACCGACCCCGATCGCGAGGGAGAGGCAATTGCATGGCATCTGTCCAAGGCGCTGAAGCTGGACGAGCACAAGATGCACCGCATTACTTTTAATGAGATCACAAAAACAGCGGTTAAGGCTTCACTGAAAAATGCACGCGATATCGACATGAATCTGGTCGATGAGCAGCAGGCCAGGCGCTGTCTGGACCGCATGGTGGGCTATGAGATCAGCCCTCTTCTGTGGAAGAAGATCAAGCGCGGGCTCTCGGCAGGACGTGTGCAGTCTGTGGCTCTCCGCATCATCGCGGACCGTGAGAATGAGATCAATGCGTTTATTCCGCAGGAATACTGGACGCTTGACGCGGAATTTAAAACGGAGGGCGCTGATAAACCTCTGACAGCTCATTTTTACGGGGGTAAGGATGGAAAGATCGACATCGCATCGAAGGAACAGCTCGACGGCATCCTTCATGATCTCGATGGCTCGGTCTTCTCTGTGAAAGATGTGAAAAAGGGTGAGCGCATCCGCAAGGCGCCGCTTCCTTTTACGACAAGTACCCTGCAGCAGGAAGCCTCGAAGACGCTGAACATGTCTACGTCGAGGACGATGCAGATCGCCCAGCAGCTTTATGAGGGCATTGAACTTCCCAAAGAAGGCGTCGTCGGTATGATCTCCTATCTGAGAACGGATTCCACCCGTATTTCGGAAGAGGCTGATCAGCAGGCACGCAAATACATCGGTGAGCAGTACGGAGCAAATTACGTGGCATCCGGAGCGACGACGGAGAATAAAAACCGCAACGCGCAGGACGCACATGAGGCAATCAGGCCCACGGATATCTCACGCACACCGGTTATGGTCAAGGAGTACCTCTCCAGAGATCAGTTCCGTCTGTACCAGCTGATCTGGCGCCGCTTTGCCGCCAGCCGTATGGCGGAAGCCAGATATGAGACGAATACCGTGCACATCACGGACGGCAGATATATTTTTAACGCATCAGCATCCAGAGTGAAATTTGACGGTTTCCTTTCCGTTTACAACGACACCGAGAAGAAACTGGAAAACGACCATCTGAACGGCGTGCAGGAAGACAGTGTTCTGAAGCTGGAAAAATTTGATCCGGAGCAGCATTTTACGCAGCCGCCGGCTCATTACACCGAAGCTTCGCTCGTGCGGACGCTGGAAGAGCTGGGCATCGGACGTCCGAGTACCTATGCGCCGACCATTTCGACGATCATCAACCGTCACTATGTGACACGGGAGAAGAAAAATCTCTATATCACGGAGCTTGGCGAGGCAGTGAACAATATGATGCTGGAGGCTTTCCCCAGTATTGTCAATGTGGACTTCACGGCGAACATGGAGCAGCTGCTCGATGCCGTCGGCACGGGAAAAATCCAGTGGAAGACGATCATCCGGAATTTCTGGCCGGATCTGGAGGAATCTGTTCATCAGGCAGAGATGAACCTTGAAAAGGTAAAGATCGAGGACGAGGTCACCGATGTAATCTGTGAAAACTGCGGGCGTCACATGGTCGTCAAGTACGGCCCGCACGGCAAGTTCCTCGCCTGCCCCGGTTTCCCCGAGTGCCGGAATACCAAGCCCTACTTTGAAAAAACAGGTGTCAGATGCCCGAAGTGCGGCGGCGAGATCCTGATGAAAAAGACGCGAAAGGGACGTCGCTATTACGGATGTGAAAATTATCCGACCTGCGATTTCATGTCCTGGCAGAAACCTTCCAACACGCGCTGTCCGAAGTGCGGCGGCTATATGATCGAAAAGGGCAACAAACTGGTCTGCGCCGACAAGGAATGCGGGTGCGTGATTCCGCTCGAACCTAAAAAGGAAGCAGGTGTGTCAACAGACAAAGTTGACAGATAAAAATATATGACAAATTAAAATGCCATAATATTCATAAAATAATCAAGAAATTTCTGAAAAGTCTTGCCATTTCCGGGGAGAGATGATAGACTGTTTTTATTCCGATGAGTAGGGGAGTCAGGAGAAGGAGTGGAGCTCAGATGAGTAGTGTAGAGCTGCTTGACAAAACGAGGAAGATCAATAATCTGCTTCACAATAACAATTCAAGCAAGGTTGTCTTCAATGATATCTGCGCGGTTCTTGAGGAATGTCTTCATTCCAACGTGCTCGTCATCAGCAGAAAGGGTAAAGTGCTTGGCGTCGCCGTAAACAGCGGTGTTGAGGAGATCACGGATCTCATCACGGATGAAGTCGGGAGGCATGTGGACAAGCTGCTCAACGACAGGCTTCTCAGTGTCCTTTCTACCAAGGAAAATGTGAACATGAGTACGCTTGGCTTTGAGGATGAGAAGATCAACAGCAGATATACCGCTATCATCAATCCGATCGAGATTGCCGGAGAAAGACTCGGCACCGTCTTCATGTACCGCTATGAGCCGATGTATGATATCGACGATATCATCGTCAGCGAGTACGGAACAACTGTCGTAGGTCTGGAGATGATGCGCTCAGTCAATGAGGAAAATGTGGAGGAGAATCGCAAGATTCAGGTCGTAAAATCTGCATTTGCCACGCTGTCCTATTCCGAACTGGAAGCTATTATCCATATCTTCGATGAACTGGACGGCAATGAGGGCATCCTTGTAGCCAGCAAGATCGCCGACCGGGTAGGCATTACGAGATCCGTGATCGTGAATGCGCTCCGCAAGTTTGAGAGCGCAGGCGTGATCGAGTCCAAGTCGAGCGGCATGAAGGGTACGTATATCAAGGTGCTCAATGATTATATCTTCACCGAGCTCGACGAGATCAAGCAGAAGAGAAACCACGATGATACGAAGGCGCACTGATGACGGTCCGACAGCCGGGGTGACCGGTGAGCGGCGTGTCATTTGAGCAATTCAATAAAATAAAGTGAAGAATATTTGATGGAGAGCTGCCTGGTGACGGGCAGCTCTTTCTTTACGCGAACAGAGAGCCACATCCGATCACGGATACAGTATATGTAAATTAAAGAAAGATAAAGAAAAAAAGAGATTATTCGAGATAATTTGAAAAAATAGCGAATTATACGGATATAAATGCAGTTGCTAAACAGGGGCGTTTTACATATGATAAGCATTGTTGAGTAGCACTCAAATCAAATGAGTGCTAATAAGTTAGAAAATACAGGTAATTTGAAATACATAGGCAAAAGGAGGCCATTGATCATGAAGTTAGTTCCGTTAGGAGACAGAGTTGTTCTGAAACAGGTTGAAGCAGAAGAGAAGACAAAATCCGGTATCATTCTTACCAATGCAAATAAAGAGAAACCGCAGGAAGCAGACGTTATTTCCGTAGGACCTGGCACTGACAAGGTAAAGATGGAAGTTAAGGAAGGCGATCGCGTAGTATTCGCTCAGTATTCCGGAACACACATCAAGATCGATGATGTAGAGTATATTATCGTAAAACAGGAAGATATTCTGGCTATCATCAGATAATCATCTGACGATGCCGGTTCATCAAAATACGAAACGGATATTTTTCAGATGGCAGTGATCTGAAAAATCAGTTCATTGCTGTTCGATACAGATCTTAAAAATCAGGAGGAAAAATAATTATGGCAAAGGATATTAAATACGGCGCTGATGCGAGAGCAGCTCTTCAGGCCGGTGTAGACAAACTGGCAAATACCGTTAGTGTTACCCTTGGACCGAAGGGCCGCAACGTAGTTCTTCAGAAATCCTATGGCACACCGACCATCACCAACGATGGTGTTACCATTGCAAAGGAGATCGAGCTGAAGGATGGCTATGAGGATATGGGTGCTCAGCTGATCCGTGAAGTAGCTTCCAAGACCAACGATGTAGCCGGTGATGGTACCACAACAGCAACTGTTCTGGCACAGGCCATGATCCAGGAAGGCACACGTAACCTGGCAGCAGGCGCTAACCCGATCATCCTCAGAAAAGGTATGAAGAAGGCTGCTGAGAAGGCAGTTGAGTACATCAAGAAGAACTCCAAGAAGGTTACCGGCAAGGAGCAGATCGCAAGAGTAGCTTCCATTTCTGCCGGTGATGACACGGTAGGCCAGATGGTTGCAGACGCCATGGAGAAGGTAACCAACGATGGCGTTATCACAATCGAAGAGTCCAAGACCATGCAGACCGAGCTGGATCTGGTAGAAGGTATGCAGTTCGATCGTGGATATGTATCCGCTTATCTGGCAACTGATACGGAGAAGATGGAAGCCAACCTCGATACTCCTTACATCCTGATCACAGATAAGAAGATCAGCAACATCCAGGAGATCCTTCCGCTCCTTGAGCAGATCGTACAGAACGGTGCAAGCCTTCTGATCATCGCCGAGGATGTAGACGGCGAGGCTCTTTCAACCCTTATTGTCAACAAGCTTCGCGGAACCTTCAAGGTATGCGCTGTCAAGGCTCCGGGCTATGGCGACAGAAGAAAAGAGATGCTGCAGGATATCGCTATTCTGACCGGCGGCCAGGTTATTTCCTCTGATCTCGGCATTGAGCTCAAGGATGCTACCATGGATATGCTCGGCAAGGCTAAATCCGTACACATCACAAAAGAGAATACGACCATCGTTGACGGCAGCGGCGACAAGAAAGCTATCGCTGACCGTGTAGCACAGATCAAAGCACAGATCAGCACAACGACTTCTGATTTCGATAAAGAGAAACTGCAGGAGAGACTTGCCAAACTGTCCGGCGGCGTAGCAGTTATCCGTGTAGGCGCTGCAACCGAGACAGAGATGAAGGAAGCAAAGCTCCGTATGGAGGATGCACTCAATGCAACAAAGGCTGCTGTCGAGGAAGGTATCATCGCAGGCGGCGGTTCTGCTTATGTACATGCATCCAAAGAGCTGTCATCGTTCGCTGATTCTCTCGAGGGCGATGAGAAGACCGGTGCGAGAATCGTTCTCAAGGCTCTGAGAGCTCCGCTGAACAAGATCGCTGAGAACGCCGGCGCTGATGGCTCTGTCATCATCAACAAGGTTGAGGAGTCTGCAGACGGTATCGGCTATGATGCTCTGAATGACAAATTCGTTGATATGATCGAAGCAGGTATCGTTGATCCTGCCAAGGTTACAAGAAGCGCTCTTCAGAACGCTACATCCGTTGCATCCTCACTGCTCACCACAGAGGCTGCTGTATCCATTATCCCGGAGCCGACCCCGGCAGCTGCAGCACCTGCAGGCGGTGACATGGGATACTAATTCCCGAAGGGCAGCATGCACCTGACATGACATATGTAAGGCCTCGTCCGAACATCACTGTTCGGACGGGGCCTTTTGTGTTATATTAAAAAAGACAGACAGCGGAGGATCATACATGAACGAACAGACCATCAACCGTCTCAGAAAAAAGTTCATTGCCGTCGCCCTGCTTTCTTTTCTGCTTGTGATGATTTTTATGGGAGGCCTTGTTTACCTGGTCAACATGCAGTCTACGGCCCGGGAGAGCCGGATTGTGCTGGACCGGATCGTCGAGTATGACGGGAAGCTTCCCGCACAGGGAGTAAAGGGAGATTCATCCACCTCTTTCACGACGTCAGAGGAGAGCGGAACGCAGAGTTCGGTGAAATCCTCTTCAGAAGCGAAGCCGGATGAATTCAGCGACGAAAATGTCATCCAGTATTTTCAGCATGTGTTCTACTTCGGCGATTATTCTGACGATGCCGGATCGCGTCTGGCGACCAGGTACTTTGCCGTCCTCTATAACAGCGATGACCAGGTGGAGCAGGTTATCCAGAATTACATCGAATCGCTTACGGCAGACGATGAGATAAAATTTGCAGAGGATGTACGTGACCGGGGCTCGTTTGGCATGTATGGCGACTATTATTACAGAGTCGCTGAAAGGGAAAACGGCGGAACGATCGTCGTTTTTCTGGAACGCTCTGAACAGCTGCTCACAAACGGCCGGATTCTGATTACCGTATCGATCCTGCTTCTGACGGGCGCCATTCTGTCATTTTTCCTTCTCCGGGCACTTTCGTTCAGGCTGGTTCAGCCGGAGATCGAGAATGCGGAGAAGCAGAAGCAGTTCATCACGAATGCCAGCCATGAACTGAAGACACCGCTCGCCGTCATCCGCGCCAATACGGAAGTCGAGATGATGATGAACGGCGAAAATGAATGGAATCAGTCGACAATGCGCCAGGTCGATCACATGACGGGACTGATCCAGAACCTCGTCGCCGTCACGCGGGCGGAAGAAAAAGAGGATATCGGTGATCTGCAGAAGATCAACGTATCACAGGTCGTCGATGACACCTGCAATACCTTTGCACCTGTCGCCACGCAGGATGGCAAGGCGTTTAAAAAGCAGATCGCTCCCGATCAGGAAATGTACATGTCCGAGAGCATGCTGCGCCAGCTGGCCGGCCTGCTGCTGGATAATGCCATCAAATACTGTGACGACGGCGGTACGGTGTCCGTGGATTTTTCTGTGACAAGGCATGTGGCACATCTGAAGGTATCGAACAATTATGCCGCGGGTGCGAAGGTGGATTACCAGCGATTCTTTGACCGCTTCTACCGGGAAGATGAGTCGCACAAGATAGACAGCTCGAAGAAAGGCGGTTTCGGCGTCGGACTTTCCATCGCGCAGGGAATCGTCAGGCAGTTCAACGGGACAATTGATGCGAGCTGGAAAAACGGCGTGATTACATTTGCCTGTGTACTGCGTGAGCCGCCGATAAAAGCCGTGAAGGACGAGATCCAGGCTATGAACGACGCTGTGAACGATGTATGGCAGGATGATGAAGAAGGTCATGGATCGGATGGCTGCGGACATAAGAAATAACAGGACAGGAGCTGCGGGGCAGCAAAAATATAATGCAGGAGTTCGCTGCGGGGGCAGCGGACGGGAAAAGCGGAGGTGGGATTATGGTATCCAGCCACGTATTGACGAGTGTATTACAGGAACTTGAGGAGATTATGGAGGTCCAGATAGCTCTGGTGAGCAGAAATCTGGATGTTCTGATGGAGTTTCCGTCCGGCGAGGAACCGGACAGGGAAGTGCTTACCTCCTTCATGCAGTCGGCAGCTGACAGCATGCAGGTGCGCGATGTGGTCTACACGAAGATCGCTGACGGAGAGAGAATAGAGTATATTCTCATTGTTTCCGGCGAAAATACAGAGCTCGTATCGCGGATCGCGGCGAGCGAAATCCATGGATTTCTGGCGATGGCGCAGGAGAGAGCGGACAAGAACCGTTTCATTCAGAGCGTGCTTCTCGACAATATTCTTCCCATCGATATCCGGGAGGAATCTGTCAAGCTGAAGATCCGTGATGATGTGCCGCGCGCTGTTTTTCTCCTCAAGGTACCTGAGTCAAAAATGGCGCTGGCGCTGCAGACATTGAAAGCAATGTATACCGTGGCGAGCGGCACGTTTGTCGTTTCGGTGGATACCTGTCATATCGCCGTCGTCATGGAGGAAAAAACAGCTGAAGTCAGCAGTGACATGAGCCAGGCGGCCTTTATGATCTCCGATATGATGAACACCGAGGTTATGATCCAGGTCGTGGTATCCTACGGAACACCGGTCTGGCAGCTGGTGAACCTGTCGAGGTCTTATAAGGAAGCACAGCTTGCGATGGAGGTCGGCAGGATATTTTATCCTGACCGCCGCGTCATTTCGTATGACAAGCTGGGTATCGGCCGTCTGATCTATCAGCTGCCGCAGTCGCTCTGCGAAATGTTTCTCAGGGAAACGTTTGACCATGATATTTTTTCCGAGCTGGATGATGAAGCCATGACGACGATCCGTACCTTCTTCGCCAATGACCTGAATATATCCGAGACGGCGAGAAAGCTTTACATCCACAGAAACACACTGGTGTACAGGATCGAGAAGCTGCAGAAGGTCACAGGCCTCGATATCAGGAAATTTGATGAGGCCATGACATTCAAGATCGCGATGATGGTCAATGATTATCTGCACAGCAACTGACGGGCGGGACAGCTGGTCAGAGCAGTCGGTAATCTGACGAAGATGAATCGAAGGCATCAGAAAGCATAAACGGCATCATGAAGTATAAATGGTATGAAAGACATCGGAAGGGAGAATAGATATGACATTTCATGAACTGCAGGAGCTGGTAAAAAAGAAGGGCTATGGCACGGCGATGTACGGAAACGTCAACGGTGAACCCGTGTACCTGTCGCGCGGCGTGAGAGAGGCGTTCCTTAATGACGAGGACGAGATTCAGCCCATCATCAATTCCGTCATCGCGTTTCAGGGCGGTGATTACGGGACGGCGGCAGAAAAAGGCAAGACTTCGACAGAAGGACATGAGTACGGACGCTATGATCTCGGCGTGTTCAGCGAAGAGCAGGAAGAGGATACGGCCATCTGGATTCACAGAGACGGAGCGGCGATCATCGTCTATTTCCATTTCGAGAGGTAATATCTGAACATAAGCTCATCCATCGCCAGCGCTCGGATTTACGTGAGCAGTGAGCCGCATCCGTACACGCGAAGCGTGATACGGTGAGGCGAACGACGCGATAACGTGATAAAACCTGCGAAGCAAGTTTTATCACGTCAGCTAACCACCGGCGTCTGTGGATGGCTGCGGGGTGGAGACATCTGTATCTCTGAACAAGAAAGAGCTGCCGTTCTGGCAGCTCTTTCCTTGTCTACACATATTGCCATGAATATCAGTGAACGATCGCGAGCTCGGTATCTTTATCAAAGATATGGAACTTCTCTGCATTAACAGCGAAGGTAACCTCGTCACCGGTTCTTGCGGTAGAGGTCGGTTTTACGCGTGCGGTCATTGCTGTGCCGCCGAAATCGAAGTACAGGAAGGTCTCTGCACCGAGAAGCTCGTATACATTGATCTTTGCCTTGAAGGACTCGCCCCATCTCTCGATATCTTCCGGATCATCGGACAGATCCTCAGGACGGATACCTGCAACAACGGTCTTGCCGATGTAACCCTTTTCGATCAGGGCTTTGCCCTTTGCAGCCGGAAGCGGGAACTGTGCGCCGTCAACCTTGAGGACAACGGAATCGCCGACCTTCTCAGGGATGGCATCGAAGAAGTTCATCTGCGGAGAACCGATGAAGCCTGCTACAAACAGGTTGCACGGTGTGTTGTAGAGAGCCTGCGGTGTATCTACCTGTTGAACAACGCCTTCCTTCATAACGACGATTCTGGTACCAAGGGTCATAGCCTCGGTCTGGTCATGGGTTACGTAGATGATGGTAGCTCCCAGTCTGTCATGCAGTTTGGCGATCTCAGTTCTCATCTGTACACGGAGCTTTGCATCCAGGTTGGACAGCGGCTCATCCATCAGGAAGACACGGGGATTACGTACGATAGCACGTCCCATGGCTACACGCTGTCTCTGACCACCGGAGAGAGCCTTCGGCTTACGGTCAAGCAGATGCTCGAGGTCGAGGATTCTGGCAGCTTCCTTTACCATCTTATCGATCTGATCCTTCGGAACCTTGCGGAGCTTCAGACCAAATGCCATGTTGTCATATACGGTCATATGCGGGTACAGAGCGTAGTTCTGGAAAACCATGGCGATATCTCTGTCCTTGGGGTCGACGTCGTTCATAACCTTGCCGTCGATCTTCAGTGTACCGGAGGTGATCTCCTCAAGTCCTGCGATCATACGAAGGGTCGTTGATTTTCCGCATCCGGAAGGTCCTACAAAGATGATAAACTCTTTATCCTGAATCTCCAGGTTGAAGTCTTTCACGGCTTCAAAACCATTCGGATATTTCTTTCCGATGTGCTCCAGTGACAAACTAGACATTTCACATATCCTCCTTAGAAAAGTAATATGCGCACTGTGCGCGCCATTTCACATATTCATTCCGACCGGTTCATCGCCGTGCGGTTTCTGCCGCCGGAACAGGTCCGGAACTTGATTACATGTTCAGTATAGACAAATCATTTTTCAGAGACCATGGTAATTAACACAAGAATTTCGGGAATGTTCCGTCAGAATGCTAATCACCGGATGCGGAAAATATCTGTGTCATGCGGCCACATCGTGCAGATCGTCAATGTCTGTATCCCCTGCGGCACGCGGCGGGGGTCATGCCGGTATACTTTCGGAAAACCTTCTGCAAAAGCTGATATTACAGGATTTTCTGCAGAAGTTGATATTACAGGATCTTCTGCAAAAGCTGATATTACAGGATCTTCTGCAAAAACTGATCTTACAGGAGCTTCTGCAAAAGTTGACCTTACAGGACCTTCTGCAAAAACTGCTCGTACAGGGCATGCAGAGGATCAGGAACAAAGAAAAAGTGAATATGATTTTTACAGCGGGCGGGAATACAGGGCATGTTTCCGCCCGTTTCTCTGTTACGGAAAAAGTACGGAAAATCAACGATTTGTTTAACACTGCATGCCGTCTTGTTTTTAATTTAGAAATAATTTACAATATACTCAGTGTGTTTCGCAGGAGATCCGGACTGGCATACCGCAATATGCTGATCATCTGAAGGTCAGATGGGAAAGCGAGGTTCGGATTGATACACAGAACAGGTAAACCAGATTGTTGTGCGTGTTTCGCAAAGACTGCTGTCATGTGTCTGACGGCATGCGTATTTCTGCTGAGCGGATGCAGCGCTGATTCGGTTGTTTATCAGATCGCTGAGGAGGGTAGTGCATCCGTGCAGGAAGGCGCCGATGGAGGCAGTTCGCGGGCAGGAGAAAAATTATCGGCAGACACAGCAAATGACTCTTCAGGGCTGCATTCGGCCGCAGGGAAAGCGGACACCTCTTCGGGAGCGGATGCAGCAGGTGACGACGGTACAGCGGGGAATCAGAACGCCACAGATGATGGGAAGGCGTCGGACAGCGACGGGAAGAACGGTCAGAACGGCGGCTCAAATGACAACGACATGCCAGACGCGAAGGATGATGCCGGTACAGGTGCGTCGGGCAGTTCTCAGGCAGATGCAGAGCCATCTGTGCTGTACGTCTATGTCTGCGGGGCTGTTGCCTCACCCGGTGTATATCAGCTCCCGGCGGGAAGCCGTGTCTATCAGGCGATTGAAGCGGCCGGCGGACTGACAGAGAACGCCGAGGGGCGCTGCCTGAACCAGGCGGAGCTTCTGACGGATGGACGGCAGGTGACGGTGTACACGAAAGAGGAAGCAGAAGCGCTTGGGCTGGACGGACGGCAGGTGACGCAGCAGGAGAGCGGGAATACTTCTCCGACAGCTGCTGCCGGTGCAGGTTCTGAGAATGCCGGTCAGTCTGATGCGAAGATCAACCTGAACACGGCGACAAAGGAACAGCTGATGACGCTTCCCGGCATCGGTGAGTCCAGGGCAGAGGCAATTTTGGAATACCGTACATCTTCCGGCGGCTTTTCCTGCATCGAGGATATACAGAATATCAGCGGGATCAAGGAAAAGGCGTTCGCGAAAATCAAGGATTATATCGAGGTTTAAACAATGGCCACAAAGGTATTGGTTGTAGATGATGAAAAACTGATCGTGAAGGGCATACGCTTTTCTCTGGAGCAGGACGGATATGAGGTCTCCTGTGCCTATGATGGAGAAGAGGCGCTTTCCATGGCGAAGGACGGGAATTACGACATCATCCTTCTGGATCTGATGCTTCCCAAGCTGAGCGGCCTGGATGTGTGCCAGCAGATCCGGGAATTCTCCAATGTTCCCATCATCATGCTGACCGCCAAGGGCGAGGATATGGACAAGATCATGGGACTGGAGTACGGCGCGGATGACTATATCACAAAGCCGTTCAACATTCTCGAGGTCAAGGCGAGGATCAAGGCGATACTCCGCCGGACCAGAAAGTCAGATAAAGAAGAGACGACTGACAAGGTTGTGACAGCCGGTAATCTGCGGCTTGACACCGACAGCCGCCGTGTCTATATACGGGATAAAGAGGTGAATCTCACGGCGAAGGAATTTGATGTGCTTCAGCTGCTGGTGACCAACCCGAATAAGGTATACAGCCGTGAAAACCTGTTGAATACCATCTGGGGATATGACTATCCAGGAGATCTCCGGACCGTTGATGTGCATATCAGAAGGCTTCGTGAGAAAATCGAGGACAATCCGTCGGAGCCGAGATATGTTCACACGAAGTGGGGCGTGGGATATTATTTCCAGGCATGATGCAATCGGGCGACAGCGTCTGGACAGCATAAATTATAAATACAGATAAAAAAGGATTCGGGGTCATTTACATGATCCCGGATCCTTTTCTTTGTCTGTAATATGCGCCTGCGGAAATCACGCAGTGATGGAGCAGTCGGGCTTTTATGCAACACCGGTATCATCTTCACGATAATTCCGTAAAAGCGACTGATCTCAGGAATTTTTAACTCCCCGGTTTAAAAGTAATTGAAGGTTGTATTGAGTATAAGGCATCGCACAGTTTTCGTCAAAAATGTAATCAGTAACTTCTGCAGAACTTCTACAGAAAATGTATGAATCCATGTGTTTCGTAAAAAATTTCGGGGTGATACGTGCGTCTGTGTTGTAAAATATACGAAGGGAAACAGAGACTCACGAATTCCTGTGGATGACAGGTACAGACAAATAAGGAGAAGCTATGGAACACTGGGTAAGAGCGAGATTTACGCCGAATCTGCCGCTGGGCGCGGACGGGTGCCGTGTGACGGCAGGACAGGAGCATGTGGAAATATCGAAGAGAGCAGCGAAAGAAGGCATGGTACTGCTGAAAAACGACGGTCATGTACTTCCGCTGTCGCGCGGAGCGAAGGTGGCACTATTCGGTAAGGGGACCGTCGATTATGTGAAGGGCGGCGGTGGCTCCGGCGACGTGGCCACGCCTTTTGTGCACAACATTCTGGACGGGTTCCGTTCATTGAAGGATGAGGTTACTGTTTTTTCCGAGAGCGCGGATTTTTATCAGTCCTATGTGAAAAAAGCATATGCGGAGGGCGGTATTCCCGGGCTGATCCGGGAGCCGGCGTTGCCGCAGGATATGCTGACAAGAGCTGCCGCCTGGACGGATACCGCGGTTATTTCCCTGAGCCGGTTTTCCGGCGAGGGATGGGATCGGAAGTCTGACTTCGGCGGGCCCGCCGTTGAACCGGAGGACGGTTTCACGCATATTCACCTGGCAGATCAGATTTTCGGCCATTCAGATTTCTACCTGACAGATGCTGAGAAGAAGATGATTGATGATGTGACGGCGCATTTTTCCAAAGTGATCGTTCTGCTGAACGTCGGCGGTATGGTGGATACGAAGTGGGTGCGTGACAATGCCGGCATTTCGGCGGCGCTGATCACCTGGCAGGGAGGCATGGCCGGCGGTGACGCCGCGGCAGAGCTGATCATGGGCCACGGCAATCCGTCGGGAAAACTGGCGGATACCTTCGCCGGCACACTGGAGGATTATCCTTCGACAGAAGGCTTCCACGAGTCGGATGATTACGTGAACTACACGGAGGATATCTACGTCGGCTACCGCTATTTCGAGACGATCCCAGGCGCGGCGGAGAAGGTTGTCTATCCTTTCGGATACGGTCTCTCCTATACTGATTTTGCGCTTTCAACGGCCGGCGGCATTGTTGAAAAAACAGACGAAGGTGATGTCATCCGTCTGCGCCTTGCCGTGACGAATGTCGGAAAGTATGACGGCCGTGAAGTGGTACAGGCGTATTACAGCGCACCGCAGGGACTGCTCGGCAGGCCGGCTAAAGAGCTCGGCGCGTATCAGAAGACGCGTCTGCTGAAGCCCGGCGAATTGCAGCTGATCGAGCTCACGATTCCGGCAGCGGAGATGGCCGGCTATGACGATATTGGAAAGGTAGAAAAATCGGCGTGGGTGCTGGAAGCCGGAAGCTATCACTTCCATATCGGAACGAATGTCCGCGATACGGAAGAGCCTGTCGATGAGGCGGGTGATCTGTTCTGCTATACGCTGACGGAGCCTGTGGTTGTGGAGAAGTGCAGCGCCCGTCTGGTGCCGTCAAAACTTCCTCAGCGTATGCTGGCGGACGGAAGTTTTGAGAAGCTGACGGTTTCTGAGCAGACTAAGGGAGAAGGCAATGTTCTGGCACCAATGACTTTTGAGGATGGTAAGGAATGCTGGTCACCGGAGGTGCGGCCGGTATTATCGCATCTTCTGTATAACGGAGCTCCTGACAGACCGCAGTTCTCAGACGTGGCAGAAGGAAAAATCACGCTGGATGATTTTATCGCTTCGCTCAGCACGGAGGATCTGGCATGGCTTGTATCCGGCACACCGAATACCGGTTGCGCCAACACATATGGATGGGGCAATCTGTCTGACGCCGGTATTCCGAATGTCATGACGGCTGACGGCCCTGCCGGTGTCCGCTTTGACCCAGTGACGGGCGTCCGCACGACCGCATTTCCGTGCGCCACGCTGCTGGCCTGTACCTGGGATCCGGAGATCGTGACTGCCGTAGGTGCTGCCGGCGGTGCAGAGGCGAAAGAAAACAATGTCTTCATATGGCTCACACCCGCTGTAAATATCCATCGCAGCCCGCTCTGCGGCCGGAATTTCGAGTATTATTCCGAGGACCCGTACCTCGCGGGCAAACAGGCGGCAGCTATGGTGCGCGGTATTCAGAGCAACGGAGTGGCAGCGTGCGTCAAGCACTTTGCGCTGAATGACAAGGAGACCAACAGGAAAAATTCGGACTCCCGCGTTTCGGAGCGCGCGGCACGCGAAATCTATCTGAAGCAGTTCGAGATCATCGTGAAGGAAGCAGATCCGTGGTCCATGATGACCAGCTACAATCTGATCAACGGGCACCGCGCGTCTGAAAACAGTGATCTGCTGAACGGTATTCTGCGCGATGAATGGGGCTATCAGGGAACCGTGACCACGGACTGGTGGGGCTACGGCGAGCAGTATAAAGAATGCGTCGCCGGCAATGATGTGAAGATGGGATGCGGATTCCCGCACCATCTGATGGAGGCATATCAGAAGGGCGCTGTCACCAGAGAGCAGATGGAGACGGCCGTAAAGCACATCCTGACAACGATCCTGCATGTTGATGATGCGAGCTGAGCAGAAGGCAAAGTGGTGGATTGTTTATATATACTGCAATCAATATTTTTGGGGGAGATAAAATATGGCATTAATAAAATGTCCTGAATGCGGTCATGATGTTAGCAGCGAGGCAAAAAACTGTCTGAACTGCGGTTATCCGATAGCAGAAAAAATCTCTGCGTCAAAGCAACAAACGATAGTAAGTGATGATGAGAAACAAGTAAATACAAATAATGAAACTATCATAAAGAGCAAACTAATTCGTTGGTAAAAATCTATAATGATGCTATTGAGCCTATTGGGGAAGCTAATGCCGAGTTACAAGAGTCAATTGACGATGCGCAGGATCTGATCAATGCAGGAGAGAAGTCATATGATGATGCAACTGTTACCGCACTTCATGATTCAATATCTTCTGCTAGCAGTGCAATGCAGACTCTGCCTGAAAAGTCAACCTCACATTGATGAGATGAGTGTGAGGTTGACTGATGATCAATGCTCCAGCATCCATACAATACCACGCGCAGAACGCCTGTCGCTGTCCTGATAATGATTGCCGGGATTCAGCTCAAAGACGGTCGGGATGCCGGCGGCTGACAGATCCGCTTCCAGAGCTTCTGTACGTTCCTGCACGGTCTGCAGAATCTGGTTTCTCGTGCGGCTTTCTCTGTCTCCGAGGGACAGGTACACACAGTCCGGTTTTCTCAGCATTTCGTGTGCTCTCGTGTATTCCAGAAAATCCGGGAACCAGAGAGAACCGGACATGCTCGCCGCGCGGGAAAAAATATCGGTGCGGTACAGCGAATACAGCGCAAAGAGCCCTGCCAGCGAGTATCCGGCAATCGCCCGGTAAGACGGTGCCGTCTCAAGCTGTGATTCCACCTGCGGAATGATCTTATGGATCAGCAGGTCGAGGAAGGCGTCAGCTTTTCCGCCGTTGGGGTCAGCCTTTTTGAATACGGGCGCACAGTACCACGGCGACAGGTCGTCGTCCCAGTTCAGGTCACTGATGGAGACCAGGGTAAAGGGTTCTTCCGTCATCTCCCGCACGAGATCAACCACGGCTTTTCCTTCATCCATAAAGCAGGGCAGATATACGATCGGGCTGCCGGCCGGGCCGGGGAAGATGCGTATCTTTTTTTCTTCTACAGTCATTGTATATTCTTCGTTCGTCATATTGTTCTTCAAAACCTCATCTCGTTGGTATTCTGCTTTTCATATTGATTACTGTGTCTGCGGATTGTATGATCGACCGGAAGGATTTTCACCGGTTCCGTTAATGGTAAAAAGAGGAGACGATAAGTAAGAGTCTCATATGTTTTTTCAGGAGGCATCATGTATGGTGCCTCCTCCTATTTTGTGCTTTTTACAGACTGTTGATAATGACAGACTTGATGGCTGAAAACCATTGTCCCTTGTTTTAGATAGCTGTATTTGAGAAAGTAAATGCCTGCCTGAGATGTTCAGGATGCCTGACTCTCAGCGGCTGAATTCTGCCGTCGAAGAATCACGAAAAGCGATGTACAGGTGAGGATCGTCGTGATGATCCAGGTGACAGGGTAGACGAGATACAGCGTCGGGAGTGTCGGCGATGCGCGGAACACCGTGAACAGCCAGATGATCCGGACGGCACAGGTGCCGAACAGCGCTTCGAGCGCCGGCGTGAGGGAGTGGCCGTAGCCGCGCATGACAGCGGCCGGGACTTCATAACAGCTCGGCATGGGCGTCAGCAGGAGCACGAGCAGCATCCGCTGGCAGGCATAAGCCTGAACATCCGGATCTGATGTGTAGATCCAGACAGCCTGCGCGCGGAAGATGGTCAGCGGAATGCAGATGGCAGCGCTGAGCAGTAGTGCCTGCACCAGTGCCACGCGAAAAATACTGCGGCAGCGCGCGTTGTTTCCCGCGGCGTAATTCTGACTGATAAAGGTCGTGGAAGCCTGTGCAAATTCACTCAGCATGTAGTAGCCGAAATACTCAAAATTCAGTGAGACAGAAGAACCGGCTACGGCATCGGAGCCGAAGCTGTTGATCGCCGCCTGGATAAAAACATTGGAGATGCAGAAGACGACACCCTGCAGGGCAGCTGGTGTGCCGATCTGCAGAATACGGCGTGTCACCTGACGGTTGAGTTTCAAAGACCGGAGCTGAAGACGGAAATCGCCGTCTTCACGGCGGAGCCAGTGAATGATCAGCCAGGCACTGTAGATATTGGCGATATCCGTTGCGATCGCAACGCCGGCCACATCCAGATGGCAGACAATGACGAAAAACAGGTTCAGAATGACATTCAGGATGCCGGATTCTATCAGCGCCCGCAGCGGGCGGCGGCTGTCTCCGCGTGCGCGCAGAATGGCCGCGCCGAAGTCATAAAGAACAAGAAAGGGCAGGCCCGGACACAGAATGCGGAGGTAGATCAGTGCCTGATCAAAGGCTTCTGCAGGTGTGCTGATCATTACGAGTACGGGGCGGGCGATAATAAGCCCCGCTGTCATCAGGATGAGCCCGATCACGAGCGAAAGCACCGGCATCGTCTGCACGGTCTCCCGGATCTGCTTGCGGTTGCCGGAGCCGATCGCCCATGCTGCCAGCACATTGATGCCCAGTGCAAATCCGGTGGCGAGACTGACGAAAATGGCGACAATCTCCGTATTGGCGCCTACGGCAGCCAGTGCAGTACTCTCGGCAAACTGACCGGCAACAGCGGTATCGGCTGAATTAAAAAGCTGCTGCAGAATGCTCGACGCAGCCATGGGCAGTGCGAGCCGCGGTATATTTTTCCAGAGAGAGCCGTGCAGCAGATCGACTTCTCTTTTATTTCTCATGATTTTCAATAATCAGTTCCCCCTCCGCATGAAAACTTCGCCGACCCATATCTGTAAGACGTCTTCATATCATAGAAATGATCACGACTCATGATTTCAGGATACATTCATAATCATAGAAATGATTCTGGCTCGCAATATCAGACTCGTTCACCTCATAATAATAACGAGATAATAACAAGTCATATTTTATGATTGCATCCTTATTCGAGATGATATTCATGCAGACCGGTACATCTTAGCACAATGCCGGCAATTTTAAAAATCTTTACGGTGGGGCTTGCAATCTGCTATTCGTTAGTTATAATATATTCGTGTTAGCGAGTTCTAATCATATAGAGGGTGAGATAGTCAATGAAAATTCAGAGGTCTTCCGAGGATTATCTGGAGGCGATGGGGGTGATCCGGCGAAAAGCCATTATTTTTTTGACCGAAGATTAGTATACACTAATAAAAATGTTATAAACATAATTGCGTGTCAGTAAATCTATCTTTTGTACGAAACGGCTATCGAACTGTTCTGCGCAGACGGATGGCAGAATGAACAGGAAAGGAGTATCGATATGCTTCCACTTTCGTTTGGCACTTCCGGCGATCAGCTGATGGTCAGACAGGTCGGGGGATCGGACGATGTGAAACAGCATCTGGGAGATCTCGGATTTGTCCCGGGGACTGTGCTTCATGTGATATCTTCTCACAATGGCGACATGATCGTTGATCTGAAGGGAACAAAACTTGCCATTACAAGAGAAATGGCCTCGAAGATCAAGACAGACAAGCTTCGCGAATCGGAGAGCTGAACGGCAGAGTTTCCTGGCAGGGAAACCGCTGCAGTTGCATTCACGGGCGAAGAAATGCCATTTTAGTGATGACAGAGGATTGTAAAATAAAAGGAGGAGATGAAGTAAGATGAAATCACTGAGAGATGTGCCTGTTAAGGGAACAGCCAAGGCTGTCAAAATTCATGGTACCGACAAGCTCAAACGCCGGATCATGGACATGGGCATCACGAAGGGAACAGAGATTTATGTGCGCAAGGTTGCGCCGCTGGGTGATCCTATTGAGGTTACCGTCAGAGGCTTTGAGCTCTCGCTGAGAAAAGACGAGGCCCTCAATATTGAGGTAGAGTAAGCGTTCCCGCCAGAGGAAAAAGATAACTTTGTAAAAATAAAGCCGCATCACGGCTTATTTTTAAGACTGATGGTTAGTTCCATCAAAAAATAGTAAGACACATATATTTTTCCGGACGTCAGCTGTTTCTGCTGTACGTCCGACAGACAGGCAGGAGGTTCATATGTCACTGAAAATCGCACTTGCCGGAAACCCGAACTGCGGTAAAACCACGCTGTTCAACGATCTGACCGGCAGCACACAGTACGTTGGAAACTGGCCGGGCGTTACGGTTGAGAAGAAGGAAGGTAAGCTGAAGGGACACAAGGATGTCATCATTGAGGACCTTCCGGGTATCTATTCACTGTCACCGTATTCACCGGAAGAGGTTGTCTCCAGAAACTATCTGATCGATGAAAAGCCGGATATCATCCTGGATATCATCGATGGTTCCAATCTGGAGAGAAACCTTTACCTGACGACACAGCTGCTTGAGATCGGCATTCCGGTCGTGGTTGCTGTGAATATGATGGATGTCGTTGAGAAGACAGGTACAAAGATCAACCTCGACGCGCTCAGCAAGGAGATCGGCTGCGAGATCGTTCCGATCACGGCTCTGCACAGCGAAGGAACGATGGAAGCGGTAGAGAGATGCCTGAAGGTGGCAGAGCTTGCCAAAGAGCGTGATCCCCGCGTTCCTCATGTATATGAAGGCGCTGTAGAGCATGCACTGGCACATATCGAGGAGTCCATTCAGGACAAGGTACCTGCCAATCAGGTGCGCTGGTATGCAGTCAAGGTCTTTGAGAGAGATGAACTGATCACCGAGAAGCTGCACCTCGACAAAGAAACCATGGCACATATCGAAGGCCATATCAAAGAATGCGAACAGGAACTGGATGACGACGCGGAATCGATCATCACGAATGCGCGTTACGATTACATCCAGCGCATCGTTTCCCGCATGGTAAAGAAAAAACAGACGAAGGACCAGCTGACGGTGTCGGATAAGATCGATAAGGTCGTTACCAACCGTATCGCAGCACTCCCGATCTTTGCGGGAATCATGTTCCTCATCTACTATATCAGCGTTACGACGATCGGTACGATCGTGACAGACTGGACAAATGATGTCCTCTTCGGCACGTGGATTTCCGGCTGGGCTTCTTCCGCACTGGAAGCCGCCGGTGCGGCACCATGGCTCGAGGGACTGCTGGTTGATGGTGTGATCGGCGGTGTAGGTACCGTTCTTGGTTTCGTACCGCAGATGCTGATCCTGTTCTTCTTCCTGAGTCTGCTGGAGGATTCCGGTTATATGGCCCGTGTCGCATTCATCATGGACCGTCTGTTCCGTCACTTCGGACTTTCCGGTAAATCCTTCATCCCGATGCTGATCGGTACCGGCTGTGGTGTTCCGGCTATCATGGCATCCCGTACCATTGAAAACGAAAAAGACCGTCGTATGACGATCATGCTTTCCACTTATCTGCCCTGCTCGGCGAAGATGGAAATCATTGCCATGATGGCGATCACCTTCTTCCATGGCAGCGCATGGTTTGCACCGTCGATGTATTTCATCGGCCTCGCAGTTATTGTGCTTGCAGGCATTGCCCTGAAGAAGACCGGTTATTTTGCCGGTGATCCGGCTCCGTTCGTCATGGAGCTCCCGGCTTACCATGTACCTACTGTCAAGGGCGTTCTGATCCATGTATGGGAGAGAGGCAAAGCCTTCATTGTCAAGGCCGGTACCATTATCTTCCCGGTTACTGTTATCCTCTGGTTCCTGATGCACTTTGGTCCTTCCATGCAGATCCTTGCTGATGAAAATATGGATCAGAGCTTCATCTACTATATCGGTCAGTTCTTCGCCAATCTCTTTGCACCGATCGGCCTGGGCACCTGGCAGGGCGCCGTGGCTTCGATCTCTGCAGAGCTCGCCAAGGAGCAGGCTGTCAGCACCCTGGGTATGCTGGCACATGCGGCCAGCGATGCGGAAGAGGCTGTGTCCTCATCGATCTTCAACATGTTCGGAGGAAGCGCTGTCGTTGGTCTTGCCTTCACAATGTTCAACGTATTCGATGCACCCTGCCTGGTTGCTATTGCAACGGCGTTCCGTGAGCAGGGATCCCGGAAATGGGGCTGGATTACCTTCGGTTTCCAGATGGCAGTCGGCTATGGCCTTGCCCTGATCGTATATCAGATGGGCAGCTTCTTTACCGGCGGCGGATTCAACGCAGGAACTGCTGTGGCAATCGCACTGATCGTCTTCGTTGTATGGGCTGTATGCCGTCCGGCACCGAAGAAAAAAGTGAAAGATGATGTCGTCAGGATCGGTGCCTGACGCAGATTTGTACAATTTGCCCGGACGCTGCCTGTGGTAGCGATCCGGGCATTGGAGGTTATAAGAGATGTTTGAATATAAGGTTGGCATTGAGGGAATGATGTGTGGAATGTGTGAGGCGCATATTGCGGATACGATCCGCAAGGCGGTGCCTGACGCAAAGAAAGTCAAGGCATCCAGACGGAAAAATCTGGCCACTTTCCGCACGGAGCAAAAGCTGGATGAGGCTGCACTGCGCAAGAATATTACAGATATCGGTTACACTATGACAGATGTGGAAGAGAAGACGCTGTAAAATACTTTCAAGGATTATGTTCGGATTTAAGAAAAATGTCAGCCAAGTGCGACGTCGAGAATCATCATCAGAGAGAATCCGAAAGCGTAGGAGAGGACTCCGATATGGGAGTGATCTCCTTCCATCATTTCGGGGATGAGTTCCTCAACGACTACGTACAGCATGGCGCCTGCGGCGAAGCTGAGAAAGTAGGGCATCAGAGGAACGACAACACCGGCGAGAAATACGGTGATTATGGCAGCGACGGGTTCCACGACACCGGACAACACACCGCCACCAAAGGATTTTCCTTTGGAAGTGCCTTCTGCGTGAAGCGGCATGGAGATGATCGCTCCCTCCGGAAAGTTCTGAATGGCAATGCCAAGAGAAAGCGCAAAGGCCGCGGATGCAGTGATCTCTGCCGAGCCTGTCAAGAAGCCGGCATATACGGCGCCGACAGCCATTCCCTCCGGAATATTGTGGATCGTGACAGCCAGCAGAAGCAGCGCGGTATGAGAGAGTTTGGTGTGCGGTCCTTCAGGCTCTGCGGCAAAACGATGCAGATGCGGTGTGACATGATCGAGCAGCAGCAGAAAAAGGATACCGATCCAGAACCCGATGACGGAGGGAACAAACGCAAAGGCCCCCATATCGGCGGCCTGTTCCAGTGCCGGAATCAGCAGGCTCCAGACGGATGCCGCGGTCATCACGCCGGCAGCAAATCCGGTCATGAAGCGCTGTACATTTTCGTTCAGTTCATTTTTCAGAAAAAATACGCAGGCAGATCCGAGCGAAGTCCCGAGGAATGGGACGAGGATGCCGGTAGCTACGGTGTGCATAAGATAGAGTCCTCCGGATAAATATCATGGTGCCAGGTGTTACCCGGCTGTTTCGTCGGCTACTGTAAGTGTATCATTTTCAGCAGAAAATTTCTGCATCTGCGTCATGTACATCAACATCAGTTGCCTGCAAATTCAGGTGTCCGCATTCTGATGCATGAGTGCCTGATATATGAGCGTTCGATATATGAGCAGATCACTGTGTCTTGATATGCCTGAGCGGAAAGTTTATAATACAAGTTAGCATCAGCTAATGTAAAACATCATATTCAATCATTTCTTAAATAGCAAGGAGGTATTCATATGCTTGATAAAAAGGTTGCACAGCTGATCAATACACAGATCAACAAGGAGTTCTATTCTGCTTATCTCTATCTGGATTTTGCCAATTTCTTCCAGGAAGTCGGCCTGGACGGATTTGCCAACTGGTATGATGTACAGGCACAGGAGGAGCGTGATCACGCGATGCTGATGCGCACCTACCTCTTCAACAACAGTGAGCCGGTGAGCTTTGAGGCTGTTGACAAGCCGGATGTGGAGATGAAGGAGATCATCGATCCGCTGAAGGCGGGCCTGAAGCATGAGCAGTACGTGACATCCCTGATCAACACGATCTATCAGGCGGCAAACGAGGCACATGATTTCCGCACCATGCAGTTCCTCGACTGGTTTGTTAAGGAGCAGGGCGAAGAGGAGAAAAATGCTGACGATCTGATCAAGAAATATGAGCTCTTCGGTTCCGATCCGAAAGGACTGTACGCACTTAACCAGGAGCTTCTGGCACGCGTGTACACAGCACCGTCGCTGGTTATCTGAGGAGTAACTGGTTATTTTCTCACTCATTTAAGAAAGAAGGCAGCCGGATGCATCTATCCGACTGCCTTCTATGTATCATCTGCACGATCGTAAGATATTCCATGCAGCGTTTTCTTATGCTCCATGCGGAACAGGATGAGTTTTTCTTATGTATCATGCGGGACTGGGTGCAGGCAGTTCCGCAGATCGGCCTTTTTCTGGGCTATCCGCCGGAGGATGTCGAGGGCTTTATCAAGGTTTTCCGAGAAGACCCCAGCCAAATGTCTCATTTGGCCGGGGATGAATCGGCTTTTTTGTGTTTTCGGTAATGACGTTTGGGACGCCCCTGCTCTTCCACATATTTTTTCAACGTCTCCAAGGTCACGCCTCCTGATGTTGCGATAAAGTAACTGTCGCTCCAAAACGAATCTTTCCACAAATACTTACGGATCGTTTCTCCGTAATCACGGCGGAGCATTCTTGCCGAAACGCCTTTC
>ONKP01000009.1 GCA_900318405.1 uncultured Eubacteriales bacterium
CCAACACACGTATAACACCCGCCTGCTTGCGCGGCGCGGACATTAATTACGTGTATCACAGATACTATGATAACAGTCCTCGTCAATGAAAACAATCCGATTTCTCAGGATTTTTATGACTCCGTCATCAATTCCCTGCAGCTTGCCATACACGAACCGCTGAGACAGAGGATCGTGATGAACTACTAGATCGTAAATTAATTAGCTGCACCAACTGACGGCTCAAAATCTTCCATCTTGTACTTCCAATGGTAGACAACGGGTGTCTCGTTGACTTCTTTGAAATATTTGTAGATGCAATCAATCAGTTCCTGCTTTGTTGCAACCCGGATGCCGCGCAACATTTGCCGTGTCATCTTACCGAAAAAGCCCTCAATCTATCTACCTCAATGGTTCAAGATAAATCTCTTTGCTGTAAATTGACGTTTTCAATTATATAGTGGCATAATAAAAACGTTTGCTGACTACGAGTTTGCTCTGAGATTTCCTGTTAAATATTATCAGATTATGATGAAGGCAACATTGCAGATATTCCAAAGGTATCTGTTGAGTCATAATGAAAGAAATTCAGAGCTTTGGCAATATCTAAATGAGACAACGAGAAGTGAATTGACAAGATGATTCAGATTATCAGCTATACGGGATCTGACAGAAACAATCGTGCGGAAGAGCTTCGCCGTGCCTTTGCAGCGTGTTTTGGAAGCCATGTGAAGATGCCACAGATGCAGAAAACTGCGAAGGGAAAGCCGTATTTCATCACAGCGGAAGATGAACCGCAGATTTTTATGTCGATCACGGACAGCGGGCCGTGGCGCATGATCGCCTTTTCTGACAGCGAGATTGGGATTGACCTGCAGTTATGCCGGATGCATGGGGCCGGCTCAGAGGAAGACAACTGGCGGAAATGTATGGCAATTGCGAAGCGCTTCTTTCATCCGGCAGAATATGCATGGATCTGCGGTGGTAAAACACCATTGTATGATTCGGATCGGACTGGTTTGAACAGGGAAGTGTTGTTCAATGATTTAGATCGATCAGGTACAGATGGAGAGGCATTTTCGAATGATGAGGAGAAATGCATTCGAGTGCAGATCCGGCGCTTCTTCCGCATCTGGACGGCGCGGGAGGCATATGTTAAATTCACGGGGAATGGCTTCGACGGATCGTTCAGCTCTTTCGATGTGCTTCATGACTTTCCGGAACTTCGGTTTGATTATCCGGAGACCTATGAGGGAAATATGCTCTGCGTGTGTCACAGAAATGCGGAACCCATAGCGCTGAAAGAACTGCCGGTCCCGGTAAATGTGAGCACAGCTGTGCCTTCTTCGGATAAACGAATATAAACCGACAAGTCAACTGTTGTATGACAAAATTTGTGAAAGGATTCGAATCATGTCAGTCAGACTGATTGCATTTGATCTGGATAATACGTTCCTGTATGATGCTGATACGGTGAGCAGAGGGAACAGGGAGGCACTGGAGGATGCCGCCGCGGAACATGTCATGACAGCGATCGCCAGCGGACGGGTTTTCACATCCCTTCCGGCTGCCGTGCTCGCTGTGCCATCCGTCGAATATGCGATCACATCTAATGGTGCGGCTATTTATAAGCTGCCAAAAGAGGAGGGAAGATTGGATGAAAACGGGCGTTTCGATGCGGACAGATGTTTTACCCATGCCAGGTGCATCCACAGAATTTCACTGCCTGAGGACAGAGTCCGCGCGATCATGAAATTATTGGAGGAGTATCCGTCGGATCGCTATCCGGTCTCGTTCGAGACATTCATCAACGGAAAAGCATACAGCTGCGAGGATTACATCCGACGTCCGGAGAGATATGGCCTTTCGCCTGCCTATATCGAATATGTGCGGACGACGCGGACGATGGTCGCCGATATGCGACAGTTCATTCTGGATCACGCGGACACCCTTGACGGGCTGGATCTTCAGATCGGGGATCCCGCGGTCAGAGATGAGATCCGGAGCCGCCTGATGGCTGAGGTGCCGGATATCTATATTACCGCCTCCGTTTCCAACCGGATCGAGATGAGCAATGCCAGTGCGGGAAAAGCAGCCGGCCTTCGCTATCTCATGAATATCCTTGGCATTAAGAAGGGAGAGACGGCGGCTTTCGGTGATGCGGATAATGACATCGACATGATATGTGCCGCGGGAACCGGCATCGCGATGCGCAACGGAACACCTTCCTGCAGAAAGGCCGCGGACTATGTGACAAAGGCCTGCCGCGAGGATGGATTTGCCTGGGCGGTGCATGGAAGGCTCGGTATACGGAACAGACGTGCCGAGAAGGAAAAATATATGCGTGCGGCGCTGAAGGAAGCCGGAAAGGCGGAAGCTCTGGATGAAGTCCCGGTCGGCTGCGTGATCGTAAAAGACGGAAAAATTATCGCCCGCGGGTACAACCGCAGAAATGCCGACAGGAGTACACTGTCGCACGCAGAGATGACAGCGATCCGAAAGGCCTGTTGTGTGCTCGGAGACTGGAGACTCAGCGGCTGTACGATGTATGTGACGCTGGAACCATGTCCCATGTGCGCCGGAGCAATCGTCCAGTCGAGGATCGACCGCGTAGTGATCGGCGCCAGGAGTGACAAATCCGGCAGCGCGGGCACCGTCGTCGATCTGCTCCATACGGATGGATTTGATCATCAGGTGGAGACGGAGTTCGACGTGCTCGGCGACGAATGCAGGAAGCTGCTGAGCCATTATTTTTCACAGAAGCGCAAGTGATGTGGTTGTTCCGACAGGTGCCTGAAATGTGAAAAAGCACGTGGGGCTGATGAGACGCGTAACTGGTAAAATGTCATTGTGAACTGAAATCAGAGAAGGACAGAAACAGCCGCTGAGTGGCAGAGGGAGTATATGGGATATCAACTGATCGCATTTGACATGGATGGGACACTGCTGACTTCGGATAAGAGAGTAACGGAAGCGTGCCGGGAGGCCATCGCCGATGCTGTGGCTGCGGGAAAAGATGTGGCCATCTGTACAGGCCGTCCGGTTGCCGAACTGCGGCCGTACGATCAGATCCTGCAGGACGTCCGTTATGAGATCTGCGAGTGCGGTACGCTGATCTACGACCGCATAGACAGGAAGATCTTACTCCGGCATACGCTTTCGCCGGAGGTCATACCGGATATTCTGCGCATCATTCCGCTGGAAGATATCATGCCGCAGGCGATGATCATGGGTGAATCCTACGTCAATGCGAAGGATGTCGTCAGGATGCCGCATTTCAATATGGCGGTTTATGCGTCGCTGTACGCGGAAGTTGCCACAAGGAAAGAAAATGTCGCCGAAATGATACGCCAGCATCCGGAGGGGATTGAGAAGATCAACCTTTATCATGCTTCCGTGGAGGGAAGAGCACGAACCAGGGCGAGGATCAAAGCCATGCATCTGCCGGTTGACTGCCTGGATTCGGAGATCTCGACACTGGAGATCAGTCCCTCCGGCTACTCCAAGGGAACGGGACTGGAGGATCTGGCACACAAGCTCGGTATACCGATCGAGCAGACGATCGGCGTCGGGGATGCGGACAACGATGTGCCGCTCCTGCAGGCAGCCGGTCTCGGACTCGCCATGGGCAACGCCAACGAACACGCGAAAGCAGCGGCAGACGCCGTCCTTCCCGACTGCGACCACGATGGCTGCGCTTACGCGATCCGGCATTACCTGCTCTGATTTTTGAAAAGTGTTTGCACTGTACATGCCGGTATGCTATAGTTAGACGGTATGTTGATTCAACCCGGGTTCGGAAACCGGAAACTCCGACCGTTTCCTGATCCGCGGCGATTATTTTTCAATTTAAGGAGGATCTGATTATGATCACAAAAGAGAAGAAGCAGGAGATTATCAGCGAGTACGCAAGAACTGAGGGAGATACCGGTTCACCTGAGGTACAGGTAGCTGTTCTCACAGAGCGCATTGCAGAGCTCACAGAGCATCTGAAGAGCAATCCGAATGACCATCACTCCAGAAGAGGACTTCTGAAGATGGTTGGACAGAGAAGAGGCCTTCTGGCTTATCTGCAGAAAAAGGATATCAACCGTTATCGTACGCTGATCGAGAAACTGGGTCTCCGTAAGTAATCAGAACAAAACGGGGCGGGCTGCTTTTTGCCTGCCCTTTTTGTGTGTAAGAAACTTTTTTAAATGGCATTCGCCGAGAAGCAAAAAGGAGAAAAAATGGAAGAAAACGCAACATTCTCTACGAAACTTGAAAACAATTACAAGACTTACACGATGGATCTGGCAGGCAGACCGCTGAAGATTGAGATCGGCAGAGTCGGCAAACAGGCCAACGGATGCGCCTTCATGCATTACGGTGATACAACCGTTCTCTGCACGGCAACGGCATCCAAGGAGCCGAGGGAAGGCGTTGATTTCTTCCCGCTCTCTGTGGAATTTGAAGAAAAAATGTATTCCGTCGGCAAATTCCCGGGCGGATTCAACAAGCGTGAGGGCAAGGCTTCTGAGCACGCGATCCTGACATCCCGTGTCATCGACCGTCCGATGCGTCCGCTTTTCCCGAAGGATTACAGAAACGATGTCACCCTGAACAACATGGTCATGAGCGTTGATCCGGCATGTGATCCGGAAGTTGTTGCCATGCTGGGTGCTTCCCTTGCCACATCTATTTCCGATATCCCGTTTGACGGCCCCTGCGCTGCTACTCAGATCGGCCTGATCGACGGTGAGTTCGTCATCAACCCCGGCTATGACAAGAAGGCACAGTCTTCTCTGGCTCTGACCGTTGCTTCTACCAGAGACAAGGTCATCATGATCGAGGCAGGTGCTGATGAGCTTCCCGAAGCAAAAATGATCGAAGCCATTTACCTCGCAGACAGCGTCAATAAGAAGGTCATCGCATTTTTTGATCAGATCGTCGCTGAGTGCGGCAAGCCGAAGCACAGCTATCAGAGTGCTGCGATCCCGCAGGAGCTGATGGATGCGATTCACGCTGAGGTTCCGGATGAGGAGATGGAGAAAGCGGTATTTACCGACGACAAGCAGACACGTGAGAAGGCCGTTGATGCCATCCAGCAGCGTCTGGCTGAGAAATTCGCTGATAATGAGGAGTGGGTATCACTTCTTGGTGACGCCCTGTATCAGTATCAGAAGAAGACCGTTCGCCGTATGATCCTGAAGGAGCATAAGAGACCGGACGGCCGTGCGATCCGTCAGATCCGTCCGCTCGCAGCAGAGATCGATATCATCCCGAGAGTTCATGGCTCTGCCATGTTCACCAGAGGACAGACACAGATCTGTGATGTCGTGACGCTGGCACCGCTTTCTGAGGCACAGAAGGTAGAGGGCCTGGATGACCATATCACAAAGAAGAGATATATCCATCAGTACAACTTCCCGAGCTACTCCGTAGGTGAGACAAAACCTTCCAGAGGACCGGGACGTCGTGAGATCGGCCACGGTGCACTGGCTGAGAGAGCTATCCGCCCGCTGCTTCCTTCTGAGGAGGAGTTCCCGTATGCGATCCGTGCCGTATCCGAGACCTTTGAGTCCAACGGATCGACTTCACAGGCTTCTGTCTGCGCTTCTTCCATGGCACTCATGGCAGCAGGCGTACCGCTGAAGAAGCTCGTAGCCGGTATTTCCTGTGGTCTTGTGACCGGCGATACCGATGATGATTACCTGGTACTCACCGATATTCAGGGACTCGAGGATTTCTTCGGTGATATGGACTTCAAGGTAGCCGGAACACATGACGGCATCACAGCTATCCAGATGGATATCAAGATCCACGGCCTGACCCGTCAGATCGTTGAGGAAGCTATCTCCAGATGCAAGGATGCGCGTGAGTACATCCTCACCAATGTCATGGAGCCGGTGATCTCCAAACCGCGCGCTGCGGTCAGCGAGTATGCACCGAAGATCGAGCAGATGAAGATCGATCCTGACCGCATTGGCGATGTAGTCGGCAAGCAGGGCAAGAACATCAATGAGATCATTGCCCGCACCGGCGTCAAGATCGATATCGAAGAGGATGGCTCCGTATCCGTCTGCGGCACAGACCGTGCGAAGATGGATGAGGCAGAGAAATATATCCGCACCATCTGCACAGAGTTTGAAAAGGGCATGGTGCTTACCGGAAAGGTTGTGAGCATCAAGGAATTCGGCGCATTTGTTGAGTTTGCACCGGGCAAGGAAGGCATGGTACATATCTCCAAGATCGCCAAGGAGAGAATCGATCACGTAGAGGATGTCCTCACACTTGGCGATACCGTCAAGGTCGTATGCCTCGGCAAGGACCGCATGGGAAGACTGAGCTTCTCCATCAAGGACTGCCCGAAGGACGCTGAGCCGATTAACTGATGTGAATCCGTCAGAAGTATGCGTCAGCTGAATATATGCATCAGATGGAACTGATCTGACGTTTGCGAAAACGCAGGAACTGCCGCACGGAGAGTGCGGCAGTTTTTGTCAGAAATATTCGCAGCGAATGTACGGGGATAAAAAAGCATCCCATTATCACATGATGCAGGTGTCATAAGTATGATAACAGTGTCAATAAGTCATTCACCCACTTTTGCACAAGTGCAACGTGGGTGATGACTTTTGACACTGTTATCATCACATAATCACAGATACAGGAGGATCGGGTATGCAGATCAGGGTAAAAAAACTTTCGGAGACAGCCAAGCTGCCCACGAGAGGCAGCAGTTCAGCTGCCGGCTACGACCTGTATGCGGATATCGAGGAGAAGACTGTGATCGCTCCGCATACGACAGTCATGATCCCCACGGGACTTTCCATGGAAATTCCCGAGGGATATTTCGGCGCTATTTTTGCAAGGAGCGGTCTGGCGGTGAAAGAGAACCTGCGTCCGGCCAACTGTGTGGGCGTCGTGGATTCCGATTATCGCGGACAGTTTATGATCGCACTGCACAACGACAGCGAACAGGATCGTATCGTGGAACCGGAAGAGCGCATTGCACAGCTTGTGGTGATGCCTTATCTCCCGGTGGATTTCGTGGAATCGGATGAGCTCAGCGATACAGCGCGCGGGGCCGGCGGGTTCGGAAGCACGGGGACGAAGTAAAAAGATCATGAAATACGACGAAAGAGCTACTGGTTACTCTTTGTCAGATACTGTCACACAGATAGACTTCCAGCCTCGATGTGAGACAGTGGCTGTGGCAACATCTGGACTACAGCTATAAATATACAATCAGTATAAAAATATATTGCATATTCTAAGTATATATATTATAGTTTAGATATGCGGACGGAGCGCCGACACAGAGCCGGCGCTCTTTCTGTATCCATTCATCATCACTTGCAGTTTTGAGGGGATCTGCAGTGTGCATGTCTTATCCATTCTCAGAAAATTTCCGGGACACGTCTTTACGGCGACACTGATCTGCGCCGTAAACACATCTTCAGAACGGGCACAGGATCTGTGCCGGCAACATTTCTTTAGGACGGGCATGGGATCTGTGCCGGAAAGACATATCTTAAAACAGGCACAGGATCTGTGCCGGCATGACACATCTTAAAACGGGCGCAGAATTGTGCCACAGGTCACATTATCATGCAGGGATATCCCCCTGCGGTCAGAGGAGGTATGAGTGGTGAAAAAACTGAACAGTGATGAGATTCGGGTGTATCTGATGAAGTCTGCCAATATGAAGGAGAGACATGCGAGAATCGGACTTCTGGAGAAGTGCATGGAAGCCGCGGCAGCCTCCTGCGGGCCGGCTCTCTATGAAAGTCCGGCAGAGGAGGCCGTCGGAAATGCTTTCCAGGTGCGTGATGATGCAGCATACCGCTGCCGGGGTTCATCTGCCGATACACACGGTGGGCAGAAACCCTTATCCAGCGTAACGGAACACGGCGGGCAGAGGCCGTCATACGGAGCAGCGGATGAGGTACAGGACCCTGTCCGGCTGCTGCGGACACGGGAATGGGAGAACAGTCAGATCATTCAGCGGCTGATGGTGTGCATGTCCGTACTGCCGGAGAGGGAACAGGATGTTCTTGTCACATTTTTTCTTCAGAATATGAGCTATGCTGAAGCCATCGGAGAACTGGTGAGAAAATGGAAACGGCAGGAGACGATGATCCTCGTCTGGCGGAAGAGGGCACTGGATGAACTCTGTGAGATATACAATTCGGACAGGACCATGCAGGAAATCCCCGGAACAGCGGTCAGCTGGGACGCGCGCAACGGACGCGTGAAAATCGAGCCGCTGTTCCTCAAATGAGAAGCTGTCGGAAAATTCGCCGGGATGTTGGGAAAGCTGACATCCTGGCGTTATTCTTCAAATGAAAAATTATCGGTTTCGCCGTCGTCAAACAGCTGATGAAATACCTCAGATGCGTGCGCGTATTCTTCTTCGTTTTCGATATTGTCCAGGACCGGACCGCCTTCGCTGTCAAGAGAAAAACGCAGCAGATATCCCTTGCCATCGGAAGTGTCGCCTTCCGGAATGAGGACAATGTACTTCTGGTCATTGATTCTGAAGATCATCACGATCTGGCAGGAGACTTCTGCGCCGTCTTCCAGCTGAATTGAGATTCTCTCCTTGTCGGTTTCTATTATTTCAGTGACTTCGTTTTCCATAAATCTTCTCCTGTGTCGGTGGATAAATTTCATCGGATGACAATGACTGCCTGCACATCGAAAGACGTACAGAGACGACTGGCAAATATGATCGGATATGTCGAACATATCTGTTACCACAATACAGCATGTTTCGGATGATCGCCAGATGTATTTTCCAATATCTGTGATGATCGCCAGATGTATTTTCCAATATCTGTATGTATAATGTTACAGTTCAGACATTGCCAGAGCTACAGAACACATGGAGGCTGGAAGTCTACATGTGTGACAGTGGCTGGCAAAGAGAGAACAGTAACTGTATAATGTTATTCATGAACCACCGGTTTATGCATTGATAAAAGATGAAGTAACAGGCGGGCAGCAGGACGGAATGATGGAAAAACATCTGGTTACAGGAATACTTGCACATGTGGACGCGGGAAAAACAACGCTTTCGGAGAGCATGCTGTATATATCGGGGGCTATCCGGAAGCAGGGCCGTGTGGATCACGGAGATTCCTTTCTGGATACGAACCACATGGAGCAGGAGCGCGGCATTACAATCTTCGCGGGACAGGCACAGCTGACATATGGCGACATGTGTCTGACGCTGCTTGATACGCCCGGCCATGTGGATTTTTCTCCGGAGATGGAGAGAACGCTGATGGTGCTCGATGCGGCTGTTCTCGTGATCAGCGCACCGGACGGAGTAACCGGTCAGGTGAAGACACTCTGGAAGCTGCTGAATTATTATGAGATCCCTGTTTTTCTGTTCGTCAACAAGATGGATCAGGATGGCATGGATCCTGCGCTGATCATGCAGGAACTGAAGCGTGAGCTCGGCAGTGCCTGCGTGCGTTTTCAGGGACCGCAGATCACGCCTGAAAATGAAGAAGATATTGCCGTCTGCGATGACGGACTTCTCGAACGCGTGCTGGGAGGAAAGCCGGTAACGGATGAGGACGTCTGCCGCCTGGTCGCCGGACGGCGTATGTTTCCTGTGTGCTTCGGTTCCGCATTGCATAACGAGGGCGTCAGGGAACTGCTTGAGGTGATCGGCCGATATTCTGCGGATCCGCAGTGGCCGGAGGAATTATCTGCGCGTGTTTTCCGTATCACACATGATGATAAAGGCAACCGTCTGACCTGGATGAAGATCACGGGAGGAACGCTCCATGTAAAAGACGTCCTGCCGGGTGGATCAGAGCTCCGCAAGGTCGATCAGATCCGCGTCTATGCGGGCAGGACATTCACTGCTGTACAGCAGGCAGAAGCCGGGACGGTCTGTGCGGTACTCGGGTTTTCGGATACCCGTGCGGGCGAGATCATAGGAAACGGCGGCGATGAAAATGGTGAGCCGCCGATTCTTCAGCCTGTTTTTACAAAAAGCATTCTGATGGAACCGGATGAGGACAGATCACGCGTGCTGCACTGCCTGCAGATGTTGGAAGAGGAAGATCCGATGCTCCATGTGCGTTCGGATCCGAAGACTGGGGATCTGACCGTCCAAATCATGGGCGATGTGCAGACGGAGATTCTTCAGAGAGAGGCAGAGGAGCGGTACGGAATCAGGATTGGATTCGGACCGGCTTCGCTGGTCTATAAGGAAACAATCGCTGCGCCAACCGAGGGGGTGGGCCATTATGAGCCTCTCCGCCACTATGCGGAGGTGCATCTGCTCCTTGAGCCGGCCAGTCGCGGCACGGGACTTACGTTTTCTTCTGTGCTGAGCACGGATGTGCTGTCACTGAACTGGCAGAAGATGATCCTGTCGGTGCTGGAGAGCTCTGAACTTTGCGGTGTACTTACAGGTGCAGGTGTCACAGACCTGCACGTGACGCTGATCGGCGGCAGAGCGAGCGAAAAACATACGGAGGGCGGTGATTTCAGGCAGGCAACACTGAGGGCGTTCCGCCAGGGGCTGATGATGGCGGAGAGTATTCTGCTGGAGCCCTGCTATGATCTCACGGCTGTTATCCCTTCGGAAAACAGCGGGCGCTTTCTCACGGACATCCGTCGGATGGACGGGACTGCTGAGGTGACGGCTTCTGACGGTAAGACAGATGAAATTTCAGGCCGCATACCTGCCGCTTCCCTCGGCGACTATGCGGCAGATGTGCGTGCCTATACCCATGGGGCAGGGTCAGTTTCCGTATCACCGGGCGCCTATGAGCCGTGCCGGAATCCGGAGGATATCATTCTTGCCTCCGGTTATGATCCGGAGGCCGATCTTGAAAATACACCGGATTCCGTTTTCTGCTCTCATGGCGCAGGCATGGTTATTCCATGGGATCATGTACGCGAATACATGCATGTGGATACGGGATTCCGCTTTCCGTCTGCCAATTCTGATCAGGAGGAAAAGACGTCATCGGCCGAAACAGTGTCGGATGGTTACGGAGATCAGACACGGGGACTGACGCCCGGCGAAATTCAGAGCAGAAAAAAGAGCGCCGGCAGTGATGACTGGCATGCGGAGGAGCGAAGAAGGGCTGCCGGTGAGGAAGAACTGAAGCGCATCTTTGAACAGACCTATGGAGAGGGATCATGGACGACGCCGCTGCATAATGAACAGAATGAAAGAAATGCACTGGCGGGGATCCGGTCAGGCAGTGAGAAAAAGCCGCATATTCCCGGCAGGAAGAAAACAGGAAAGGACGATTACCTTCTGGTTGACGGGTACAACATTATTTTTGCCTGGGAGGAACTCCGGGAGCTCGCTTCCCGCAATCTGGATGCGGCGAGAGACAGACTGATCGAGGTGCTTGAGGGATTTCAGGGTACCCGGAGCGGATACCTGATCCTCGTCTTTGATGCTTACAAAGTTCGCGGCGGTCAGCGGGAAGTTTACCACAGAGCCAATATGGACATTGTGTATACGAAAGAGGCGGAGACAGCAGACACTTACATCATGAAGACAGCGCATAACCTGAAAGACAAGGGAAATGTCACGGTAGCCACCTCGGACGGCATCATCCAGATGATCATCTTCGGTGCCGGTGCCCGTCGAATGTCGGCGCGGGAACTTGAGGATGAGGTCATACAGTCTGCGGAGGATCTCCGCAGCAGGTACAACCTGGAGTGAAACCATGCGTATACCTTGTTGACAATAAAAACAGGTGTTATAATGGCGACGTCGGGAAACAGAAATGCTTTTCTGTACCCGATTTCAGACAGTTGCCAGAGTCGGCAACGACTGATCATATGTTGACAGGTTCCTACAGGAGGGGCAGAAATGTACAATATTAAGCAGATTACCGATGACCTTTACTGGGTGGGAGGAAATGACAGAAGGCTGGCACTTTTTGAAAATGTCTATCCGATACCCGGTGGCGTTTCCTATAACAGCTATGTGCTTATCGATGAGAAGACGGTACTTCTTGATACCGCTGACAGTGCGATCACAGAGCTTTTTACTGAGAATGTGAAGGCCGCGCTGAACGGGAGAAAACTGGACTATATCATTATCAACCACATGGAGCCTGACCACAGCGCATCTCTTCAGCGGATTGCAGATCTTTATCCGGAAGCAAGGGTTGTGACGAGTGCAAAGGCAAAGACCATGATCCAGCAGTATTTTGATTTCGACATGAGCCGCGTGGATACTGTCGCCGAAGGAGATACACTGACGACAGGACGCCATACGCTGACATTCGTCACCGCGCCGATGGTTCACTGGCCGGAAGTGCTCTTCACCTTTGATACGACAGACGGCACGCTGTTTTCCGCAGATGCTTTCGGTACCTTCGGTGCGCTGGGCGGCAATATTTTTGCCGATGAAGTCAATTTCGAGACGGAATGGCTGCCGGAGGCAAGAAGATATTATACGAATATCGTCGGCAAGTACGGGCCGCAGGTGCAGAAGGCGCTGGCGAAGGCGGGCGGACTGGACATCCGGCGGATCTGCCCGCTGCACGGACCGGTGTGGAGAGAAAATATCGGCTGGTTCATTGACAAGTATGCGCACTGGGCAGCTTATCAGCCGGAAGATAAAGCAGTCGTTGTTTTTGTTGGATCTGTCTACGGACATACGGAGAACGCGGCAGAGGTGCTGGCTTCGGCTATTGCCGATGAGGGTGTGCGTGATGTCCGGGTCTATGACGTATCCGTAACAGATGCTTCGTATCTGGTAGCGGAGGCGTTCCGCGCCAGTCATCTGGTTTTTGCCTCTGCAACGTATAATAATGAAATCTTCACGAAAATGGAGCAGTTCCTGATCGAGCTGAAAGAGCACGCCTTCCGCGGTCGTACTGCAGCCGTCATTGAAAACGGCACCTGGGCGCCGCAGGCCGGTAAAAAAATCTGTGCCATGCTCGGGGAGATGAAGGATATGACGATCCTAGAACCGCAGGTGACGATCCGTTCCGCGGCAAAGGAATCGCAGAGAGAGAGCCTGGTGGAACTGGCCAAAGCTGTTGCAGCGTCCGTAAAGTGACCTGCTTTGTTCCGACACAGACGAATTGAGAAACTTACTTCTTGATGGACAGATAAGCCGGAAGAGCCGGTATGGATATTTATGGCAGATGCGAACGTAACAAAGGAAGCGCTTGCGGATTCACTGAAAAAGCTGATGAAGGAGAAGCCGTTCGAGAAGATCAGCGTCATTGATATCTGCGAAGGATGCGGGATGAACCGCAAGAGCTTCTATTATCATTTCAAGGACAAATATGATCTGGTCAACTGGATCTTCTATACGGATTTTATTCTCACGGTAAGCGGTCAGCATTTTGACAGCGGCTGGGAACTCCTTGCGGCGACTGTGGAGATGTTCAGCAGAGACCGGTCTTTTTACAAGTGCGCGCTCGAGATCGAGGGACAGAATTCCTTCCGCGATTATTTTTTTGAGAGCACACTGCCGATTTTCGAACTCTTTATGCCGAGGAGCGAGGGTGAGACGGAAGAGGAGAGGATGATCAGCATCCATTATCTGAGTGCGGCTTTTCTGACAATTCTCTATGAATGGCTTGAAGAAGGGAAAAAACAGACGGCCAGAGAATTCATTGAATCTCTCAGACATCTGGTGCAGAAGCTTGCACAGACCAACAGCCTTTGGCTTTCGGGCGCAAAAAAACAGCTGATGTAAGTCAGCTGTTTTTTGCGACGTCAGTCGGCTGTTTTTTGTGCTTTGGCAGTGCTATCTCAAACAGCTGGCGCAGGGAGACCGTATGGCGGAAATCGGTAATGACGCCATTGTTTGTGCGGATGTCTCCGTTTTCAAGAAGCTCCAGGTAAAGGCCTTCCTCATCTTCGGAAACAGTTTTGTATACCTGCATACTGTCACTGACGGCATCAAAAAGCACGATCGGGTACTCGGGGTGCATCCTTTCATTCCTGCAGAATTTGGCGACACGGCGGCAGTTGCGCGGGCTGCACGTGTCATCGCTGATCAGAAGGGCAAAGGCAGGGGACAGGCTGGCAAGCGACGCTACCTTGCTGCCGCTGATCCAGTCGGCGGCATCCTCATTGCTGTAGAAAGCGTAAACACTGTAAAGGGATTTCTGTTTCTTCATGGCTGATACATTGTGCTCGGTCGTTGCCACATCGATCGGAAAGAGAAACATGGTATTGGTGCACTGCCGGATGGCGGCCAGATCACATTCCCTGAGCAGATAGTCCGGCATGACCAGCATGAAGGCGCAGTCGTGGAAGGAAGAGATCACATCGCAGAGCTCCCGAAGACAGGAACAGTTTCCTGAAATGCGGATCGTATAAATATAGATACCCATCATCTGACCCTGTACAATGCAGTTGTTGATCTCATCGACAGTCAGTGTTTCAGGAATCTGAGGGTCAATCCGGAGGTTCAGACACCAGGGAATATGGTAATTGACGGTTGCCTCAATATCACGGATTTTCTTCCCGCCGAAGGTCAGACCGCAGTAGCCGAAATTGATGCCGAAATCCTTGATGTTCTGACGGGAAGTGTTGCGCAGTGTGTTTTCAATCGTAGTATAATAAGGACTCTCGTCGTTGCGCAGCAGATCCTGGACCATACCGAGGATTTCGTCCAGAAAGCGGCCCTTGTTGAACATGCGGGCCATGTCGGTCAGCTTTCGAAGACTTCTTTTCGGGTCTTCCTCGATCTCGCGGATACCGCGGTCGACGGTAGAATCAATAATGGCCTTGGTTATGGGATTGGGATGTTCTGAAGAATTCATTGACATGTATTTCCTTCCATATTTATACTCTGTACGTGCACTTTCGACGTCAGTCAAAACTTTTTCCGTGCACAGCAGATGATGACTTTTAACAGTCATTATAAAGCGATTGATCCGGAAGTCATAGGGACAGATTTCCGTGTCTGCCTGAAAATTTTTGCTTGCGCGGAACAGAGCAATATGCTATGATATTGCATCGTGAGGTTTGAAAAAACCCATGTTCCTTGCTTTCCCAAAGACCAAGGGAAGGCCAGCAAATGTCCAAAAGGAGGATATACAGATGAACAATTATGAACTGGCACTGGTCGTCAGCTCCAAAATCGACGATGAAACCAGAAATGCCGTCGTAGAAAAAGCAAAGGGTTACATCACCCGCTACGAAGGTACAATCGGTGAAATCGACGCGTGGGGCAAGAAAAAACTCGCGTATGAGATTCAGGATGAGCGCGAGGGCTATTATTACTTCATCCCGTTTACAGCAGCTCCGACAGCTCCGGCTGAGATCGAGAGACATGTACGTATCATGGACAACGTACTTCGTTATCTGATTGTTCGCACAGACGAGAAGTAAATCTAAGGAGGATTAAAGTAATGGCAGAGACCAATGCAAATACTGAAGCAGTAACAGAAACAAGCGCAGCTCCGGCAAGAACTGAAGAGAGACCGGCAAGATCCGAGGCTCCGAGAAGAAAACCGCAGAGAAGAAGAAGGAAAGTATGCGTTTTCTGTGGCAAGGACGCTGTGATCGACTATAAGGATACAGCAACACTGAGAAAGTACATCTCTGAGAGAGGAAAAATCCTTCCCAGAAGAGTAACCGCTAACTGCGCAAAGCATCAGAGAGAGATGACTTCCGCCATCAAGCGTGCAAGACATCTGGCAATGCTTCCGTACGTTGAGGACTAAAAGCAGCAGGGCTTCCGCATGGAGGCCCTGTTTTTTTGCGCGAGCAGTGAGCCACATCCGCACACGAAGTGTGTGAGTGTGGCGAACGCCGCGACAGACCGACGAAGTCGGTCATGCGCGAGCAGTGAGCCACATCCACACACGAAGTGTGTGAGTGTGGCGAACGCCACAGCTAACTTTTGACACACCTGCTCATGTGGTATACTATATTGACAACAGTGCTGGAAAAGAGAGCACACAACCATCGAAAGGTTTCTGAGGAGCATCCCGTTTCATGAAACAGAAGAAAAATAAAACCAGACGCGTCAGGCCGGAATACTTCGACTACAGCCTGCTGGCGTGTGTCATTATTCTCATCTTTTTCGGACTGGTCATGCTCTACAGCGCCAGTGCTTACGAGGCTGCGAATGATGCCGGCGTGAAATATGACGGTATGTATTATTTTCGCCATCAGCTGCAGTCGGATATCATCGCTTTCATCCTCTGTCTGATCGTTATTTTCTTCGATTATCATATGACCCTGAAGCTTTCGCCGTTCTTTTATCTGCTTTCCCTTCTGCTCATGGCCATGGTTAAATTCACACCTATGGGTGTGGAGGCTTACGGTGCGAAGCGATGGCTCAGTCTGGGACCGGTGAGCTTTCAGCCTTCAGAGCTGGCAAAAGTCGCCATTATCATTTTTTTGCCGTACCTCATGATGATGATGGGACGTAACCTGCATACGCGTCGCGGCATAGTTACCCTTATCGTCGTGAGTGTTCTGCCTGCGTTGGAAGCATATGTCTTTACGGAAAACCTGAGTACGGCTGTCATCATTGCGCTGATCGCGCTGGTGATGATATTTCTTGCATCCAGAAAAACGAAGCCGTTTGTCATATTGCTGATTGTTGCGGCGGCGCTCATTGTCTTATTCCTGGTCTACGTGAATGTAAATCTGACAAACAGTTCGGATTTCCGTATGCGCAGGGTGCTTTCATGGCTGCAGCCGGAGAATAACATGAATACCGGCGGATACCAGGTGCTGCAGGGCCTCTATGCGATCGGTTCCGGTGGAATTTTCGGCAAGGGACTCGGCAACAGTACGCAGAAACTGGCGACGATCCCCGAGGCGCAGAACGATATGATCTTTGCTATCATCTGTGAGGAACTCGGGCTTTTCGGGGCATTGCTCGTGCTCATTCTGTTTGCCTATCTCCTCTACCGCATCATCGTGATTGCCATGAATGCGCCGGATCTGTCGGGCACACTGATCGCGGCAGGCGTCTTCACGCACGTGGCACTTCAGGTGACGCTGAACATCTGTGTTGTACTGAATGTCATACCAACGACAGGTGTGACCCTGCCGTTTATCAGTTACGGAGGAACGTCAGTGCTGTTCCTCATGGTGGAAATGGGACTGGTTCTCAATATATCGAAGAACATTCGATTCAGCGGCGACGTCGCCGGCAACGGCGTTCGTTCATATCATGAAAACAAACCGGAGGTTAAAAATGCTTGAAAAGATCAAAAAGGCACTTGCTGAACAGCTGGATGTAGACGAGAGCGAAATCACAGAGGAGACGAATTTCAAGGATGACCTGGATGCGGATTCCCTGGATCTGTTCGAACTTCTCACAACGCTGGAAGAGCAGTATGACATTGAAATTCCGGCAGAGGATATGACAAGCCTGACGACCGTAGGTGCTGTCATTTCCTATCTGAAGGGCAGAGGCATCGAAGACTGATTGAGTCAGTGGAGAAGGTACTGACGAATGCGGGGGTGAGAGAATGAGTACAGAATTTCTGTCTAAGATTCTGCAGAGAAACTCCAATATCGTATGTCTGCTGGGAAGAGGTCCTGCGGCTGAACAGGGCTGTGATTTCTACCGGGAGGATTTCATTTATGATATTGAGAACAAATACGGCCGTTCTCCCGGCGAAATCGTTAACAGTACATTTTACAACAACAGGCCGGAGATCTTTTACCGCTTTTACAGGGAAGAGATCCTGAAGCGCCGTGGTGAGCCGGATGAAGTGAACTATTCTCTGAAGCAGATGGAGGACGATGGCAAACTGCGCGGTATTGTGACGAGAGGCTTTTTTGACCTGTCCCGCCGCGCCGGCTGCCACAACATCATTCACCTGTACGGGGATATTGATCACAATTTCTGCCCGCACTGCCATGAAAAATTTGACGCAGATTATATTCTTCGCAATAAACCGATCCCGATGTGTGACAGGTGTGGCCAGATGATCCACCCGGGCATAGCGCTTTCGGGTGAGATGCTGGACAGTCAGGTCATGACAAGAGCCATCGAGCTGATCTCCTCGGCCGATGTGCTTCTCGTCATCGGAGCGGAACTCGATTCTACCCTTGGATCCATGGCCAAATATTTTAACGGCGACTGGCTCTGCCTCGTCAACCGTACACCTCATTACTCCGATGAGACAGCGGATTGCATCTGTATCGGAAATGTGGCAGACATTATGCACGCAGTGTATCCGTCAGGCAGACCATATGTGCCCTCTGACGCCATACAGGAAGATGAATTACAGGAAGGACAGTAACAGACAGTATGAGTAAGATTAAGACAAGATTTGCTCCGAGCCCGACGGGTCGGATGCATGTAGGCAATCTCCGCACAGCACTCTATTCTTATCTGATCGCAAAACATGCGGGCGGCAGTTTCATGCTCCGCATCGAGGATACAGACCAGGAACGCTTCGTGGAGGGCGCTCTGGATATTATCTATCAGACACTGAAGGATACAGGACTGGAACATGACGAGGGCCCTGACAAAGACGGCGGTGTCGGTCCCTATGTGCAGAGTGAGCGCTGCAAGATGGGTATTTACCAGAAATACGCTGAGCAGCTGATCGCACAGGGCGACGCCTATTACTGCTTCTGCACGGAAGAGAGGCTGCAGAGCCTGAAGCGCACCGTGGCGGGCAAGGAGATCTCTGTGTATGACAAGCACTGCCTCCATCTGTCGAAGGAGGAAGTGCAGGAAAAGCTTGCCGCCGGCGTACCCCATGTCATCCGGTTCAACATGCCGACAGAGGGGACGACGACGTTCCACGATGAGATCTACGGGGACATTACCGTTAATAACGATGAGCTGGAGGATCTCATCCTCATCAAATCGGACGGATATCCCACCTACAATTTTGCCAATGTCGTCGACGATCACCTGATGGGTATCACTCATGTGGTGCGCGGCAGTGAGTACCTGTCATCGACGCCGAAATATAACCGCATCTATGCGGCTTTCGGCTGGGAACCGCCAATCTATGTGCACTGCCCGCTGATCACGAACGAAGAGGGTCAGAAGCTCTCCAAACGCTCCGGCCACTCCTCCTTTGAGGATCTCCTGGAGCAGGGATATATCCGCGAGGCCGTTGTCAATTTTGTGGCACTCCTCGGATGGAGTCCGGCAGGAGACAGGGAGATCTATTCACTGCCTGAACTGGTGAAGATCTTCGACTATCACCGCATCAACAAGTCTCCGGCCGTATTCGACATGACCAAGCTGAACTGGATGAACGGCGAATACATCAAGGCCATGGATGACGACACGTTTTTCGGTTACGCTGAACCATATCTGAAAAAATATGTGAAGAGGGATCTGGACCTGAGAAAAATTTCCGCCATGGTCCGTACGAGGATCCAGGTGCTGCCGGAAATCGAGCAGCAGGTCGATTTCTTCAATGAGGTGCCGGATTACAGCACCGAGATGTACGTTCACAAAAAATCAAAGAGCACGAAGGAGAGTTCTCTCGCCGTACTCCGCGATGTCATTCCGCTCCTTGAGGCACAGGAAAAGTTTGACGGAGACAGCCTGTTTGAGGTGCTCAAGGCATATGCCGCCGAAAAGGGTTACAAGGTCAACACGGTGATGTGGCCGATCCGCACGGCGCTCTCGGGCAAGGAAGCGACGCCGGCAGGAGCTACAGGGCTTCTGGAAGTGCTCGGCAGGGAAGAGAGTCTGAACAGGCTCCGCGCGGCTGTTGAAAAGCTTGAGACCGATGTCTGATCATTTTATGCCTTTCAGTGAATCACAGAAAAAAGCTGTCATGCACACGGACGGTCCGATGCTCGTCCTCGCGGGACCGGGGTCCGGCAAGACGACGGTCATTACGGAACGTACCGCGCGCCTGACAGAATCAGGAGTCTCTCCTTCATCTGTTCTGGTTGTGACGTTTACAAGAGCGGCCGCCGCGGAGATGAAGGGGAGATTTTTAAAGAGAACAGAGGGCCGCGCAGCAGGTGTGGCCTTCGGCACCTTTCACTCCGTTTTTTACGGAATCCTGCGAACGGTTTACCATTTCGGCCCGGGCAGCATCCTTACGGAGAGCAGAAAACTGCAGCTGCTGGGGGAAATCCTCAATCACACGTGGAACGGAGCTTCGCAGGAAGCGGATCTGCCTGCGCAGGTGGCGAGAGAGATCAGCAGTATTCAGGAGAGCCGGACGAACGTCAGTCATTTTTATTCCGCCGTTCTTCCCCAGGAAGTTTTCCGGAAGGTTTACAGCCGGTACGAGGCGTGGAAAGAAGAAAACCGCTTCATAGATTTTGATGACATTATTGTTCGCTGCTGCTGCCTCTTTCAGGAGAGACCGGAGGTGCTGAAGCGGTGGCAGGAGCGGTTCCGCTATATTCTCGTTGATGAATTTCAGGATATCAGCCCTCTGCAGTACGATGTTATCAGGATGCTGGCGGCACCGGAAAACAATCTCTTCATCGTCGGTGATGATGATCAGTCCATCTACAGGTTCAGAGGAGCGACACCGGCGATCATGCTTGGTTTCCGCTCGGATTATCCGGATGCGGAGACTGTGGTTCTCGCCGAAAATTACCGGAGTACGCCGGAGATCATAAGCGCGGCAGGACATCTGATCGCGCACAATAAGAAGCGTTATCCCAAGGATATCCGTGCGGTGAGGAAAACGGGAAAGCCTGTGGAACTTCGTGCCTATGACAATCCGATGCGGGAGTGCATGGCCATTGCCGGTGAGATGCGGGAGGAATACAGAAAGAACGGGACCGCCTATCGTGAGATGGCTGTGCTCGCGAGGACTAATGCGGGGTGCCGGCAGGCGGCGGAGCAGATGCTCGCCCTGGAGATACCGTTTCGCATGGGGAGCGGTATGCCGTGTATTTTTGACCACTGGATCGCAAAGGATCTTCTGGCCTATCTGGATATCGGAGCGGGCAGTACCCGGCGCGCAGATTACCTGCGCATCTGCAACAAACCCAATCGCTATCTGTCGAGGGAGGCCTTTCATGACTCGCAGGTTTCTTTTTATGCACTCTATGACTGGTACGAGGATAAGGAGTGGATGTGCAGAAGGCTGCAGAGGCTTGAGGATGATCTGGGCATGCTGGGACATCTCTCTCCCTACGGCGCCGTGACATATATCCGTAAAGAGATCGGTTATGAACAGTATCTCCGGGAATATGCACTGGAGCGCCGGATCGATGAGAATGACCTGATCCGGGTTCTTGATGAGCTGACAGAGAGTGCAAAAAATTACCGGACGCTCGATGATTGGAAAGAATCCATGGAGAAATTCCGGGAGAAGCTCGCGGAACAGAAGCACGAGGATGATGACAGAGACAGCGTCACCATAGCCACACTTCACGCTGCCAAGGGAACGGAGTATGACGATGTGTGGATCATCGATGTGAATGAGGGTTTCATCCCTTATCACAAGGCCGTCCTGGATGAGGAGCTCGAGGAAGAGCGTCGCATGCTCTATGTGGGCATGACGAGAGCGAGAAAACAGCTCACGCTCTGTCAGGTTCGCACCAGGTATGATAAAAAAACGGAGCCGTCGAGATTTCTGAAGGAGATTTTTACATGAGCAGGAGCGATTACATCGACAGAAGCAATGACATCAGCTGTCAGAGGGCAGGCGAGCTGATCCCCGGCTATCTGAACAGGGATCTCCGGCCGAGAGACATGCGCTGTCTGCTGAAGCACCTCAGGACCTGTACCAGATGCCGGGAGGAGCTGGAGACGAATTTCATGATCCAGACGACGATTCAGTATATGAATACGGATATCAACGGTTCGATGGATCTGAAACAGCTTTTCCGCGATGATCTGCGGCAGCAGGAAGAGGCGCTGATCAGAAGCCACAGAACACGCGGCACCCTGATATGCATCGCCATTGTGACCCTGATTCTCCTTACCCTTACTGTGATGGATATTACGGGGCTGTTTCACATCACGGTATTTTTCGACAGAATTTTCTGATGATAATCGGTTCCGGAGGGACAGATATGAGCGAAAAAATACTTGCTGTTGACGGACACAGCATCATGAACCGGGCGTTTTACGGCATGCCGGATCTGACGGACGGCACAGGACGCCATACGGGCGCCGTTTACGGCTTCCTGAATACGCTTTTCCGTGTCATGGAAGAGGAAAAACCGCAGTACCTTGTTGTGGCTTTTGACATGCATGCGCCGACCTTCCGCCATAAGGCCTATGCGGCGTACAAGGGTACGCGCCACCCCATGCCTGATGAGCTGCGGGAGCAGATCCCTCTGATCCAGCAGGTGCTGAAGGCGATGCGCATCCCTGTCATCACAAAAGAGGGCTATGAGGCGGATGATATCCTCGGAACGATCTCGAGGAAGGCGGAAGCGACAGGCAGAGAGTGCACGATCCTCTCGGGGGACCGCGATCTGCTGCAGCTGGCAACGGAGCATACGATGATCCTGCTGCCGAAGACGAAGGGCGGAGAAACCCTGAACCTTCATTATCATGCGCAGGACGTCATTGATGAATACGGCATCACACCCGCACAGGTCGTGGAGATCAAGGCGCTGGAGGGCGACAGTGCGGACAATATTCCGGGACTTCCCGGCATAGGAAAGGTCACCGCGCAGAAGATCCTGCAGCAGTACGGTACGGCGGAGAATGCGCATGATCACCTGGATGAGCTGAAACCGCCCCGTGTGAAAAAAGCATTTGAGGAACACTGGGACATGGCTGTCCTGTCGCGCGATCTGGCTGAGATTCGGACCAATGCACTGATTGATATCGACTGGGATGAAGCCGGCGTGAAAGATCCGGGGACTCCGGAAGCAAGAGACATGTTCCGGCAGTTCGGCTTCCGACAGCTGCTCGCCCGCCTTGGCGGGGACACTGCGGAGGAAACAGAGAAAGCACGGCCGGATGTGAAGATCCTCATGGATTTCGGTGATGTCGACGAGGCTTTTCACCGCATGAAAAATGCATCGGAGGCCGGCATCTGTCTTCTCTCGGATTTTGACAGGAAGACCCAGAAGGCTGAGATCAGGGGAATCGCCGGTGCTCTCGGCAGGGACGATATTTTTTACATCCCGGTCAACGGATTCGTCGCACCGAATTTCATCCGCATTGAGCTGACGGAAGCGATCCGGACGGGAAAACTCCGTCAGATCAGCATGTTCGGGGTGAAGGAATTTCTGCGCGCGATGACATCGGAGCCGGTCGGCGGCAGTGATGTATATGAGCCGGGCAGGTATTTTGACTGCGGGATCGCCGCCTACCTCCTTGATCCGCTGACGGGCAATTACGCACCGGATACGATCGGAGCCATGTACATACAGGACATGTCGCTCCCGGCGCCCGAGGAGATCTTCGGCGGGAAGAAAATACCGGCAGCGGCCGACATGCCGCAGGAGCAGGCGGCGCTGTACGCGGGTGAATCGGCATATGCCGCGCTGGCCTGCAGAAAGCCGCTCGAAGAGGCTCTCAGGGAACAGGGTATGCTGCAGCTCTTCCGCGATATCGAGATGCCGCTTGTTTTCACGCTCCGCGATATGGAGAGAGAGGGCATGCGGGTGCTGCCGGAGGCGCTTCACGCCTACGGTGAGAATCTGACGGACGGCATTGATACCCTGGAGAAGCAGATCTATGAGGAGGCGGGAGAGGAATTCAATATCAATTCTCCCAGACAGCTGGGCGCCGTTCTTTTTGAGAAAAAGGGACTGCCGGGCGGTAAAAAAACAAAGACCGGCTATTCGACCTCTGCGGATATTCTGGAGCCACTGGCGGCACAGTTCCCGCTGGTACAGCATGTGCTGGACTACCGCCAGCTCACCAAGCTTCGCTCTACCTATGCGGAGGGGCTGGCCGGAGAGATCGCGGACGATGGGAAGATCCACACGACCTTTCATCAGACGATCACAGCCACGGGCAGAATCAGCAGCACGGATCCGAATCTGCAGAACATCCCCGTCCGCGTGGAACTCGGACGGCAGCTCAGAAAGATTTTTGTGCCGGCGGACGGGTATGTCTACATCGATGCCGATTACTCACAGATCGAGCTCCGCGTGCTGGCGTCGCTGTCCGGCGACCAGAAGCTGATCAGCGCCTACAGGGACGCTGAGGATATTCACCGGATCACGGCTTCGCAGGTGTTCCACGTTCCGTTCGACGAGGTCACGCCCCTGCAGAGAAGAAGGGCAAAGGCCGTTAACTTCGGTATTGTCTACGGCATCAGCAGCTACGGGCTTTCACAGGATCTGGGCATCTCAAGGAAAGAGGCGGAAGAGTATATTCAGTCCTATTATGAGACCTATCCCGGCATCCGGGGTTATCTGGAGGGACTCGTGGCATCCGCCCGCAGCAAAGGCTATACGGAGACGTATTTCGGCCGCAGGAGACCCATGCCCGAGCTGAAATCCTCCAATTTCATGACGAGGCAGTTCGGTGAACGTGTGGCCAAAAACGCACCGATCCAGGGCACGGCGGCGGATATCATCAAAATCGCGATGAACCGCGTGAGCTGCCGTCTGCGGAAAGAGGGCCTCAAGGCAAGGCTGATTCTGCAGGTGCATGACGAGCTCCTCGTAGAGGCGCCTGTTGATGAAGAGGAGGCTGTGAAACGCATACTCACGGAGGAGATGACGGGGGCAGCCGATCTCGCCGTAAAGATGGAGGTAAGCCTCGGATGCGGCGCCAACTGGTATGAAGCGCACTGATCCGTCTAATGTTCGTGGGCAAGAATACAGATGCCTCCACCCGCAACGCGCTCTCGCCCGTCCTCGACGCAGCAGTGCTAAGTGTGAGAAACCAGCTCCGCTGGGTTTCTCACACTGTCGCGGCGTTCGCCACACTCACACACTTCGTGTGTAGATGTGGCTCACTGCTCGCGCAAGCTCATCCTTCGCTACGCTCGGATTTGCTAAGCACTGGCGTCTGCGGATGGTTGCGGGTTGGAGGCATCTGTATCTCTTTACATGTAACGATGTGTGAACAATAATCTACCGTGCATTGGGAGCGTATACATGAAATATATAGGAATTACAGGAGGCGTCGGCAGCGGTAAGAGCCGCGTGCTTTCCTGGCTGGAAGAAAACTGCAGCTGCCGTGTCCTGCGGTCGGATGATCTGGCGGCGCAGATGATGAAAAAGGGCGGAAGTCTCTGGCAGATTTACAGAGATATTCTGGGTGATGATATCCTGGACGCAGAAGGGGAGATCGACAGGCCGAAGACGGCGGCGATCCTTTTTCGTGATCCCGGCCTCCTGCAGGAGGTGAACCGACGGACGCACCCACCGGTAAGAAGCGAGATCGAGCGGCAGAGAGAGGCAGCGGAGCACGAGGGAAAGGCATTCTTTTTTCTCGAGTCGGCTGTGCTCATCGAGGAAAAATATAATGAAATATGCGATGAGTTGTGGTATGTTTATGCAGATGCCGATGTGCGCCGCAGGCGGCTGAAACAGCAGCGGGGATACACGGACGCACGGATCGACGCCATGCTGAAAAATCAGCAGGATGACAGTGTTTTCAGGAACGCCTGCGATTTTACGATCGACAACAGCGGGGATTTCCGTGATACGGAGAGACAGTTATTGGATAAGCTGTCCGGGTTGAAAGCAGGATCGTCGCACGCGAAGCATGTGTAAGAAAATCATGCGCACGAAGCAATTTGCATCCTGAACGGTATAAGGCATCATTTTTATGCAGCAACAGGAGGAAGGAATCCGGCCATATGTATTTATGCAGTCTGGCAAGCGGCAGTAGCGGAAATTGCATTTTCGCGGCTTCCGGAGATACCAGTGTCCTGATCGATGCGGGACTATCGGGAAAAAAAACAGAGGCAGGGCTCAATGAACTGGGTTATACAGGCTCAGACCTCGACGGAATCCTGGTCACGCACGAGCATATCGACCATATCAAGGGACTTGGCGTGCTGGCCAGAAAACTCGGTATTCCCATCTATGCCACACATGGAACCATAAAAAAAATAAAGCAGGACGGCAGAATGGGCAAAGTACCCGATGAGCTGTTCTATGAGGTGGAAGCCGACGAACAGGTGGAGATCGGGGATCTGACAGTGGAGCCATTCACGATCTCCCATGATGCCGCCGAACCGGTGGGATACCGCATTGCATGCGGCGGCAGTGCCTGTGCCGTGGCGACGGATATGGGCACCTACGACAGCTATGTGATCGGGCATCTGCAGAACCTGGATGCCGTACTGATCGAGGCCAATCACGATACGAATATGCTTTTTACAGGGCCTTATCCGTATCCGCTGAAGGTACGCATTGCCAGTGATACAGGACATCTGTCCAATGAGATGACCGGCAGGCTTCTCGACAGGATCATGAATGACCGCATGAAGGGCATCACGCTGGGGCACCTGAGTGCCGAGAATAATTATCCGGCGCTGGCCTATGAGACGGTGTGCGATGAGATCAGTGAGGGCGACTGCCCTTATAACGGGAAGGAGCTTCCTATCGAGGTCGCGCCGAGGGACAGAGTCGGCGTGCCGGTGGAATTCTGAATTTGAAAAACTGATACAGCATTTTGTACGGACCCCGGGTCCGGTGAGGAGATCAGAATGGAAACGAAGAAAACGATCATCACGGTAACAGGGAAAGATACGGTCGGCATTATTGCTGCCGTCTGCAACTATCTGGCGGAGAATAATGTCAATATCGAGGATATCTCGCAGACCATTCTGCAAGGATATTTCCATATGATGATGATAACGGATACCTCCCGCTCGGATAAGAACACGGCTGAGCTTGCAGCGGATCTGGAAAAAGTCGGTGAAAAGATCGGCGTAGCGATCCACTGCCAGCGCGAAGATATTTTTGACATGATGCACAGAATCTGAGACCTCAGATCGATAACCGGAGAAGAGCAGAGCTATGATCAATATTTTTGAAGCCAATGAAACAAACAATATGATCGAGAATGAGAATCTTGATGTGCGTACGATCACTATGGGCATCAGCCTTCTCGACTGCATCGATTCAGATCTCGACCGCATGAATAAGAAGATTTATGACAAAATAACGACGAAGGCCCGAAATCTCGTGAAGACAGGCGAGGACATCTCCGCAGAGTTCGGCATTCCGATCGTTCACAAGAGAATTTCCGTCACACCGATCGCGCTGATCGGCGGTGCCGCATGCAGGACGACAGATGATTTCGTGTCGATCGCAGAGACGCTGGACAAGGCGGCTCACGATGTGGGTGTGAATTTCCTCGGCGGATATTCAGCACTGGTATCCAAGGGTATGACACCTGCCGATGAACTTCTGATCCGGTCCATACCGAAGGCACTGGCGAAAACAGAGCTTGTCTGCAGCTCCGTCAACGTAGGTTCGACCAGAACCGGCATCAATATGGACGCTGTCCGTCTGCTCGGTGAAACAGTCACGAACACGGCGAGGGCAACAAGAGACAATGACTGTCTCGGATGCGCAAAGCTGGTGATCTTCTGCAACGCGCCGGATGACAATCCGTTTATGGCGGGTGCTTTTCACGGCGTCACAGAGGCAGATACCATCATCAATGTGGGCGTTTCGGGCCCCGGTGTTGTCAAGGCTGCACTGGAAAAAGTGCACGGCGAGAGCTTTGAGGTGCTCTGCGAGACAATCAAGAAGACGGCGTTCAAGGTGACCCGTGTGGGTCAGCTCGTCGCTCAGGAGGCGTCCCACAGACTCGGTGTTCCCTTTGGCATTATCGATCTGTCACTGGCACCGACACCGGCGGTAGGAGATTCTGTAGCGGATATTCTCGAAGAGATGGGTCTGGAATCGACGGGTGCACCCGGAACGACGGCGGCACTCGCGCTGCTGAACGACCAGGTGAAGAAGGGCGGACTGATGGCATCCCATTATGTGGGCGGCCTGTCAGGCGCTTTTATACCGGTGAGTGAGGATCAGGGCATGATCAATGCCGCCACGAGGGGCTCTCTGACAATTGAAAAGCTGGAGGCCATGACATGTGTATGCTCGGTCGGCCTGGATATGATCGCCATTCCGGGAGATACCAAGAGCACGACGATCTCCGGTATTATCGCTGATGAGATGGCAATCGGTATGATCAATGCGAAGACGACGGCAGTACGCCTTATTCCCGCCATCGGAAAGAAGGAAGGAGACCGGCTGGAGTTCGGCGGCCTTCTCGGCAGTGCGCCCGTTATGCCGGTCAACCGGTTCAGCTGTGACGAATTTGTCAGCAGGACCGGACGTATTCCGGCACCGGTGCATTCCTTCAAGAACTGAAGATTTGCATATGCATGTATCAGTGAACCGCTGAACGGTTGTCACCCTGGCCGCAGCTGGCGTGCTCCCTCACGACGAAAAACGTACAATGTTTGCCGATCATCTGTGAGAGCGGTTCGCTGTTGACAGGGCCTGCAATAAGTTGCTGACGTAAACTATTCATTTTTAGCAGATTCGCGTTCCCATCGGATTAAGGGATGCCGGAATTCCTGCGTAAAAGGCTGCCCGGATTTCCGGGCATGCACATATTCATATAGATCAGAAGCAAACAGATCACGCTCGTCGTACATCGTCGGAAGCAGAGCGTTTCCGGCGAGAAGAGGAGCGGTTCCGTTTGCTTTTATTTGTGTCAGAAGTCCGGCTGATGCCGTACGGAAACCGAGGAGACGGAGGGCTTTCGGGTGAAGGAAGCGCGCATAGTCCTCCTGCGTAATGCCGAGAAGAATATGGATCAGCGCCCGGTTTACCTGCGTTCTTGTCGTGTTCCTGGTCTTCAGCAGATCCGCGAACTGGCGGAAGGAGCGGAATTCGCTGCGCAGGTGACAGATCCGGCGCGCGAGATCATCCGATACATCCAGATAGCGCGTGAGGGAGTCCGGCGTTTCCTTCATCAGCTGATAGATCAGCATGGAGGAAAAATCTTCCTCTGTCACCGGTACAGCATCAGCAATGCGCGTCGTTGCGGCAGGTGCAGCATCCGTGCTGTGCGTCATTGCAACAGGTGCAGCATCAGCGCTGCGCGTCGTTGCAGCAGTTGCAGCGTCAGTGGTGTGTCTCGTGAGAATCTGCAGGGTTTCTTCGGGAACCATGCCTCTTAATACCATGGGATCGCTGTCCTTTTCCAGAAGCGCACGGAGCGAGGAGGCGGAGGCGAAGCTTTCAGATATACCGGCATTTGTCTGCGAATGCGTCGATGTCTGCGAATGTACGGATGTTGAGGAAACGTTGTTATTAAGTCGGTAAGGAACCGCCGCATCATGCGCCTCACCGGTTCTCAGGATGGTATGGGGCGTGATCGGGCTGCCTGCGCGTCGCAGGGCCATACAGTATTCCAGACCGAGCGTGTTGTTCGGACCATCCAGGATACCGGAGGAAGCAAGGGAAGGTTTCGTCCGTCGAAGGGCTTCCATGCGCGCCGCAGGCCAGGTGAGCCCACTCTTCAGGAGTCCCTGAAGTTCAGACTGAAAATCCGGAGATTCCTCGAGAAGAAGAGAGGACACCTCCGAAAATGCCTGATCGTCCCCGGATTCGCTGCCAAACCAAAGCTCGTCAACAGCACCGGCAGCCTGAAGAACCGCGATGGCGCCGGCGGCAAAACGACCGGCACTTCCGGCTGCGGAGGCCAGGGGCAGTTCGATGACAGCGTCGGCACCCGCCGCGAGCGCCATCGACGTTCGTGTATATTTGTTGTAAATGGCGGGGACACCTCTCTGGACAAAGTCTCCGCTCATGACGACGAGAATATAGCGGGCACCGGAAAGCTTTCTCACCTGATCGAGAAAATACCTGTGTCCGTTGTGGAGCGGATTAAATTCAGCGATGACTGCAGCGGTTCTGTCCATGACTTCCTCCCACCTTTGTTTGCGGATGAATACAAGCATAAACGCAAATCTTCGCCATGTAAATGGTCCGCGACGACGCATTTAGCGCCTTGTTTCACAAAACTAAATGTCGTATACTAATCAAGGCATGTGTCCATCTGTGGGACACAGAGATTTGCACCGGTTTTTTCTGGCCGGCACATGAGATATTTTTTCATACGGAGGCTTAATTATGTATGGTTTTGGAGCAATGATCGAACAGCTGAAAAAGAATCCCAAGACGATTGTTTTCACCGAGGGAGAGGATGCGAGAATTCTTGAGGCGGCATCCAGACTCCTTTCCGGAAATTTTCTGAAACCGATCCTGGTCGGGGATCCGGAAAAAATCCGCGCTGCAGCTGAAAAGGAAGGCTACAATATCCGCGGTGCAGAGATCATCGATCCGCAGCATTACGATGATTACGATGAGATGGTCAGCGAGTTCGTCGAGCTCAGAAAGAAAAAAGGCATGACAGAAGAGAAGGCAAGAGAGATGCTTCTGCATACCAATTATTTTGGCACCATGCTTGTAAAGATGGGCAAGGCTGACTGCCTGCTCGGCGGCGCAACGTATTCAACAGCAGACACCGTTCGTCCTGCTCTGCAGATCATCAAGACAAAGCCCGGCTCATCCATCGTTTCATCCTGCTTCATTCTCGTTCGTCCTTCGGCAACAGGTGACAATGAAGTTCTTGCCATGGGCGACTGCGCGATCAACATCATGCCGTCTGAAGATGACCTCGTAGAGATCTGCGGCGAGATGGTTAAATGCGCGAAAGTATTCGGTATCGATCCGAAGGTTGCTTTCCTTTCCTTCTCCACACAGGGATCCGCTAAGGATGAATCTGTCACGAAGATGCAGAACGCCTGCGCAAAGGCAAAGGTCAAATATCCGGACATCCCGATCGACGGTGAGATGCAGTTCGATGCAGCTGTATCACCGAGAGTAGCACAGACCAAGATGCCGAACTCCACTGTCGCAGGACATGCCAACACCTTTGTATTCCCTGACATCAACGCAGGAAACATCGGCTACAAGATCGCACAGAGAATGGGTAACTTTGATGCTTACGGACCGATCCTTCTCGGACTGAATGCACCGATCAATGACCTGTCCCGTGGCTGCAACGCACTGGAAGTTTATTCCATGGCTATCATCACTGCAGCACTTGCCTGAATCTGTTGATTTTACGTTTACATTCCGCTTATGGAGGCAGCAATGAAGGTTTTAATTATCAACTGTGGAAGTTCATCTCTGAAATATCAGGTTATCGATTCTGACAGCGAAGAGGTTCTGGCAAAGGGACTGTGCGAGAGAATCGGTATTGACGGACGGCTCGTTTATCAGAAGGCCGGCATGGACAAGGAGATCACCGAGGCATCAATGCCTACACACAAGGAAGCTATTCAGATGGTCCTCGATGCCCTGCAGAATCCGAAGACCGGTGTGATCAAATCCCTGAAGGAAATCGATGCTGTCGGACATCGTGTCGTACACGGCGGAGAAAAATTTGCATGCTCTGCTCTGATCACGGACGATATGATCAAGGCACTGGAAGAGTGCTCAGAACTCGCACCGCTGCACAACCCGGCCAACCTGATCGGTATCCGCGTATGCCAGGAGCTCATGCCCGGCACGCCTATGGTAGGCTGCTTCGATACTGCATTCCATCAGACAATGCCGCCGAAGGCTTATCTGTATGCGATTCCGATCGAGTACTATGAGAAGTACCAGATCCGTAAATACGGCTTCCACGGTACATCACACAGCTTCGTTTCCAAGGAAACAGCAAAATTCCTCGGCCTGGATATCAATCATTCAAAGATCATCGTCTGCCACCTGGGCAACGGCGCATCGATCAGTGCTGTCAGGGACGGCAAGTGCATCGATACATCTATGGGCCTCACACCGCTGGCAGGTCTATGCATGGGAACACGCTCCGGTGATGTCGATCCTACCGTTGTAGAGTTCCTCGGCAAGAAGCTGAATCTGGATGCTTCCGGTGTGCTGCAGATCCTCAATAAGAAGTCCGGTGTCTATGGCCTGTCACGTGGTCTGTCCAGTGATTTCCGTGATCTGTCCGCAGCAGCGGAGAGCGGCAACAAGGATGCACAGAACGCTCTGGAAGTTTTCTGCTACAGAGTAACAACGACCATCGGTTCCTATATCGCAGCGCTGAACGGCGTGGATGCCATTACTTTTACCGCCGGAATCGGAGAGAACGATGCTGATGTACGCGCCACTGTCATGAGCAGCTTCGGTTATATGGGCATCAAGATCGATCCGGAGAAGAACAAGCTCCGCGGAGAAAATGTAAAGATCTCCACGGATGACTCCAAAGTCGCTGTTTGCGTAATCCCGACAAATGAGGAGCTCGCGATATGCCGTGACACGGTTGCCATTCTCAACGGCAGAAAGTAACGCATCAGGTTACAGCATGCAGATGTGAAATAATATTTGACAAAGCAAATGGGCATGTGTATAATGCTAAAAGTGCGAGTCAGATTACAGACAGTTCTGACAGCAGGAACTGATTTGAAAAAATAGAAGATTACCGCAAGGAGGTGTTATAAATGTCCATCTGTCCCAAGAATAAATCATCCAGATCTCACAGAGATAAGAGAAGAGCTAACTGGAAAATGGCAGCTCCGAATCTGGTCAGATGCAGCAAGTGCGGCGCACTGATGATGCCGCACAGAGTCTGCAAGAACTGTGGAACCTACAATAAGGCTCAGGTTCTGGATGTAGAAGACTGATCGTAATTTCATGATAATGATCAAAGAGGCCACCGCATTATGCGGCGGCCTTTTTGCGTCGCGGAAAAATCCGTCTTTTATTCCGGGTATCGGGTTAGTATAATATTTCCAGCGAAACATTTTATCAGCAACACCATATGCCTGTGTACGGAAGGAGCCGCCATGACTTCAGAGGAGTATTGTATAGAATCCCGAGAGGCTCCGTATAACATTCTGCATGCACTGCCCGGTGCAGTCTATGCTTTTAACCGGGCCGAAATCACGATATCCCGATATTTATCAATCAGAAATCTGTAGAAATCGCAGGCGGTGACAGAGGAGAGTGACAATGTACAGTGATATCGATTATCTCATCATATATCTCCTGCTCATGGGAACCTGCATCTGCCTGGTGTCAGTCCTTGGGTTAAGAATGGATCTGAACCTGGGCGATGCGTCAGAGGTCCGTCAGTTTCGCCGGGTCTCGCTTTTTCTGGTTCTGCAGATGACAGTGGAGAGTATCTGGCGGGTACATATGTGTACAGGAATGTTCATGCCGATTGCCCTTGCTTACCTGTGTAACTTTCTGGACCTTTTATTCACCGGACTCATGGTGTATTACTGGTTCTGTTTCCTTGACATGCTGCTCCTCGACTCGGAGGCGAGTCTTCGAAAAGGACCTGTCAGACAGTGGATCGTACGTATTCCGGTAATTCTGATGCTTGCGCTGGATGTACTCTCTCTGTGGAATCATCAGGTGTTTTATATATCAGATACCGGGATCTATATGCGCGGCGGGCTGTATATCGTCCATTTTCTGTGCCTGATGTCCTATTACTTTGCCGTGTTTGCGGTTATGATCCGGAGCGTCCGGCAGAAAAATTACGATCACACGGTGTTCCATGCCTCGCTGATGTTTACGACGCTGCCGTTCTTCGGCGGCATTCTGCAGGGAGTTTTGGGAAAAGCACCATTTACGTCGACATTCTTTTCATTCGGCATGCTTCTGATGTTCATTACCCTTCAGTCACAGCAGATCAACACAGATGCACTGACCCAGATAGACAACCGGCGCTGTTTTTTCAGAAAGCTGCAGCAGCAGGTACGTGATGCCTCAAAGGAAGGACAGATCTGTCTGGCCATTATCGACATTGACTATTTTAAGTCGATCAATGATAACTTCAGCCATCATGAGGGAGATCGGGCACTGACCACATTTGCAGATGTGCTGCGCAAAACAGCTGCGGAGGTACCGCACCAGACCGTGGTCGCACGATATGGAGGAGATGAATTTGCGCTGATGTGCGAGGTGGATTCCATGGAGGAGTTCCGCAGGATCGGCGATCAGCTGAACCGGAATCTGGCACGGGAACGCAAAAACGACGAGCCCTATGAGCTGCACTGTTCGTTTGGTGCGGCGATGCTGGTGGAAGGGATGACGGCGGAACAGCTGTTGTCGGCAGCGGATAAGGATCTGTACGCGGTCAAGAGAGCTAACCATACAGCGCGCAGAGCTTCCCTCTGACAGAAGTTTTCCCGGATTATGTACGCGGGTCATGTGGCCGTTCAGGGGGCTGAAAGCCATACGATCAGGGGTGATCAGTGCCGCTAAGGGCGCTAAATTGACATGAAAATGCGCTCATGCTATAATTCATAAACTGTGAGCCGGACTGTCCGGCAGTTCCGGTAAAAATAACAGCTGAAATGATAACCGGTACAAACTGCGTATTCAACAGGTCCATTTTTTATTTGGCTGGACTTACAGGGATACATAACAAGGGGATATCTAATTATGAAGGGAAATAAAATAACTGGAATGATCGCCGTCGGTACGATGGCAGCATTGTTTCTCTCAGGATGCTCATTCGACTCTTCCATGCAGAGGATCGTATCCTTTGTCATCCGTGGAGAAGATACGAATAACAGCGGTGAATCGGTGATCTCCTCTTCTTCGGAGGACGGAGTACCGGTGAACACCAAAAAGTTTGACTCGTCGCTGCAGGCGCCTTCCTTTACGCAGGATCTTTCCGGGACGATCAATGTGTCCAGCGGAACACCGGTAACTCTGCAGGTTATAGCGGGGGTAGGTGACGGCGGCACGGTCGGATATCAGTGGTACTCCAATTCGACGAACGAAAACGGCGGCGGAACGATTATTGAAGGTGCAACGGGATCTTCCTATACGCCGGATACATCGGCAAAGGGTACGACCTATTACTATGTGGTGGCCATCAACGACCACGGAAGTACGATCAATGAATCGACGAGTTCGACGGAGGCCGTAGCTGTCTGGGATAATATGTACTGGCAGCAGGATGCCGATAACGGCGGTTACCAGTATCTGAACCATGATGACGGAAGTTATCCGACGTCCTCCACGATGGAGATTGACGGTGTTACCTATACCTTTGATGAAAACGGATATGCAGTAGATCCATCGACAGGAAACATGATCGATATTACAACAGGTCAGCCGATCAGTTCGGATGCATCCGCATCATCATCGGCAGCACCTGCAGAGGATACTGCATCATCTTCATCGGCAGCACAGGATACAGCAGCTTCATCAGGCGGCCAGAGCGCGGATCAGTCGGGTTATGCCGCTCCTGCAGATGATGGAGGACAATAAAAAATTTGCCTTGTGCAAATCGTGTATAACGGGGAAAATGTCATGAGTAAGCCAGTCAGAATCGTTGTCGACGCCATGGGAGGAGACTATGCTCCTGTGGAGACGGTACGGGGTGCTGTTGATGCCCTGAAGGAGAATGAAAGAATACAGATTATCCTGACAGGTGATGCGGATGCTGTTCATACGGAGCTTGCAAAATACGATTATCCGAAGGACCGTCTGAAGGTTGTGGCGACGTCACAGGTTATCGAGACGGGAGAGCCTCCGGTCGCTGCCATCCAGGGCAAGAGAGATTCCTCACTCGTCGTCGGACTGAATCTGGTGCATACGGGCGAGGCAGATGCTTTTGTCTCATCCGGAAGCTCCGGTGCCGTTCTCGTCGGTGGTCAGGCAATTGTGAAAAAAATACGCGGCGTGCATCGTGCTCCCATGGCACCGGTGATGCCGACGGCTGAGGGCGCGGCACTGCTGATCGACTGCGGAGCCAATGTGGATCCGAGACCTCAGCATCTCGTGCAGTTTGCGGTCATGGGCTCTATCTATATGAAGAGCGTGAACGGTGTCAGCAATCCGCGGGTCGCTCTTCTCAATATCGGCGCAGAGGAGGAAAAAGGTGATACACTCCGCAAGGAGACCTATCCGCTGCTGAAAGCATGCCCGGACATCAATTTTGTCGGCAATATCGAGGCAAGAGATGTGCCGAAGGGCGGTGCCGATGTCATCGTGACAGATGCTTTTTCCGGGAATATTCTTCTGAAAATGTATGAGGGCGTGGGAAGTGTTATGCTTCATGAGCTGAAGGACGGACTCACTGCCAATCTGATATCCAAGATGGGTGCTGCGCTTGCACTTCCTTCCCTGAAAAAGATCTTTAAAAAATTCGATATCACCAACTATGGCGGCGCGCCGCTTCTGGGCCTGAAGGGACTTGTGGTCAAGACGCATGGCAACGCAAAAGCCAAGGAGTTCAAGAATACGATCCTGCAGTGCGTGGCGTTTTATGATGAAGACGTCAGCGGAAAGATCATGCAGTATCTCGCTGAAGAGCGCAGTAAAAATGCTGCTGAAGACGGAGCAAAGACTGCAGCATCCGGCGCTGAGACCGCTCCGGCGGGCCAGTCACCTGAATCTGCGGCAGGCAGAGAGGCGTGACGCATGGAACTGGAATATCTGCAGATCGTGATCGCGGAGGTTCTGCATGTGGACCGCCGCGAGGTCACAATGGATTCAACATTTGTTGAAGATCTTGGTGCAGATTCTCTGGATATGTTTCAGATCTTCACCAGATCAGAAGAAAAATTTGATATCAGGGTTCCGGATAAGGAATGGCATACCGTCCGCACTGTCGGCGATGCTGTCAGACTCATCCGCGCCGCGAGAAAAACAGACCAGTAAACTGTATAAGTCCGGTTGCAAGAGCAGGCAGCAAGGGCTTGTACAGTTTATATTGTATAAGCTCTTCGAATCGCAGACAGGCTCGTCACACGCGAAGCGGGTTTTATCACGTCAGCCAACCACTGACGCCTGCGGAGGTCTCGGCTTGGGAGTCTCCATGTGTTCCGTGGCTCTGGCAGCGTCTGAATTGTAATGTGAATGAGAAAAGGAATACGCCATGACAGACACAGAGATAAAAAAACTCTCCGAACTGGAAGACCGCATGGGCTATCATTTCAAAAATAAGAAAATTCTTGCGCATGCGCTGACGCATACCTCCTGGGCCAACGAGAAACACCTTGGACACGCGGGCAGCAACGAGCGGCTCGAATTCCTCGGAGATGCCGTTCTGGAAGCAGTTTCCAGTGAATTCCTGTATCATTATTACTGCGAACTGCCCGAGGGGGATCTCTCGAAGATCCGGGCAAGTCTCGTCTGCGAACCGGCACTGGCCTATGATGCCAGACAGTTCGGTCTGCAGGAATATCTGCGCCTTGGAAAAGGTGAGGAGAGAACCGGCGGAAGAAACAGAGACTCTGTCGTTTCCGATGCGCTGGAGGCTACGATCGGCGCTGTTTTTCTGGACGGAGGCTTTGAACCGGCAAAGACGTATATCCTCCGCTATGTCATGGACGATGTGGAACACAAGCAGCTTTTCCACGACAGCAAGACAAAACTGCAGGAGCTTCTGCAGGCACAGGCGGACGGCACTCCTTCCTATGAGATCACATCGGAGCACGGTCCGGATAACAACAAGACGTTTGAAGCCTGTGTCAGATCGTGCGGACAGATTATCGGCGAAGGCTCCGGGCACTCCAAGAAGGCCGCTGAACAGCAGGCGGCATATCACGCGCTGATTCAGCTGCAGAAGACAGAGAAAGACGGCCATGTATCTTAAATCGATAGAACTGCAGGGATTCAAGTCCTTTGCAACGAAGACAAAACTTGAATTTCATAACGGTGTGACCGGTATCGTCGGTCCGAATGGTTCGGGAAAAAGCAATGTCGCCGATGCCGTTCGCTGGGTGCTGGGCGAACAGAGTGCCAAACAGCTCCGCGGCGGGAGCATGACGGACGTTATTTTTGCCGGAACGGAAAACCGGAAGCCGCTTGGCTACGCCAGCGTCGCGATCACGATGGATAACGTCGACAGGAAACTCAGCTTTGACGCTGATGAGGTCACGGTATCCCGAAAGCTGTTCCGGTCGGGAGAGAGCGAATACCGCCTGAACGGGCGTATCTGCCGCCTGAAGGACATCAATGAACTGTTCTATGATACCGGTATCGGAAAAGAAGGCTATTCAATCATCGGCCAGGGCCAGATCGACAAGATTCTGAGCGGAAAACCGGACGACCGGCGTGAGCTTTTTGATGAGGCAGCCGGCATCGTTAAATTCAAACGGAGAAAAGCCGAGTCACAGAAAAAACTGGCCGACGAGCAGTCGAATCTCGTCCGGGTCAACGATATCCTTTCTGAAGTCGAGCGCCAGACCGGGCCACTGGAAGAACAGGCCGGCAAAGCGGAAATCTATCTGAACAGGCGCGATCAACTCCGCACAGACGAGATCATGCTGTTTCAGATCGATGTGCAGCGCGGGGAAGAACAGGAAAAGGATCTCACGTCAAAGAAACAGATTGCCACGGATCATCTGAAGGAAATTGAAGAGCAGCTGGAAAAAACACGCAGAGAGTATGAAGAGGTGGAAGTCAGTCTGCAGGAGCTGGACAGCAGCATCGCTGCAGAACGGGATGCGGCGCAGGCTGCTGCGGTGGAGAAGCAGCAGCATGAGGGACAGGTGAACGTCCTGAAGGAGCAGATCCGGTCAGCGCAGCAGAGCGGGGAAAATCTCCGTACCAGCATGGATTCTTTGTCGCACGAGAAAGAAGAAAGACAGAAGACTGTTGAGGCCTATCGACAGGAAGAAGAAAAACTGCAGGAAGAACTGCGCACAGCAGCATCAGCCAAAGATGAGAAGGAAAAGCAGACGGCTTCCATTGAAAAGCAGATGGAGGAGTTTCAGTCGCAGGCGGAATCAGGCAGGAGTGATATTATTCAGCTGCTGAACGACCGCTCGACGATCAAAGAGCGGGTGCAGCGCTATGACACGATGCTGGAGCAGATGGAGATCCGCCGTTCCGAGCTGAGTTCCCGTATGCTCGCCATGAAGGGTGAGACAACGGATGAACAGGAAAAACTGAAGAAACTCGAAGAAGAACTGCACGCATCGGCAGACGCTGCCGCCGACATGCAGCAGGAGATCGATGCACTCCAGGAGAAGCTGGCTTCCTGCAAGCAGAGGCTTACGGACGATAACAGCAGACTGGAGGAGGCACAGTCATCCTGGCACAGGGAATCCTCCCGACTGGAATCCATGCGCTCCGTGACGGAAAATTATGAGGGTTATGCCAACAGTATCCGGAAGGTCATGGAGCTGCGCGACAGAAATCCCGGCATTCATGGTGTCGTGGCAGACCTCATCCGGACGAAGAAAAATTACGAGACGGCCATCGAGACAGCCCTCGGCGGAGCTCTGCAGAATATTGTGACAGATAACGAGGCGACAGCCAAATATCTGATCGAATATCTGAAGCGCGGACATTTCGGCAGGGCAACTTTTCTGCCGCTCACAGCCGTGCGGGCGGACAGGCCTTTTGACAATAACCGGATCCTCTCGGAAGAGGGTGTGATCGGTATGGCAGACACCCTCGCGGAGAGCGATGATATCTACCGGGGCATTGTCAGCCGACTGCTCGGACGCACCGTGGTTGTGGATACGATCGACCACGCCATCGCCGCCAGCAGAGAATATCACCAGTCCGTGCGCATGGTCACACTGACCGGTGAGCTCCTGAGCCCCGGCGGTTCCATGACCGGTGGTTCCTTTAAATATAACAACAACCTCCTCGGCAGAAAACGCCAGATCAGTGAACTGGAACAGCTGACGCGGAAACTGAAGAAGGATATCGATGGTCTTCAGCAGGACATCACAGATACCAAGCAGATCAGAAATACCGCCAGGGATGATCTCGCCCGGCATACGGAGGAGATGCAGAAGCTCAGCCTGCGTCTGACGACGGCACGCGTCAATTATGACAACGGACGCAAACGCATGGACTCTCTGAAGGAAGAGTACAATGCCCTCCAGAAGGAAAAAAATGAGATCGGCCAGCAGATTGATGAGATCACGGAGAAAAATCAGCTGATCGGCGAAGAGCTGACAGATTCGGAGAAATCCGAACAGGAACTGCAGGACAGGGTGCGTCAGATGACAGAGCAGTCAGATGCCCTGCAGCAGGAGCTGAAAGACGCACAGGATGCGCAGAATACGGCTGTTCTCTCCTTTAACCGCATACAGCAGCAGCTGACATTTACCGACGATAAGATCCGGACGGAGGAGGATGAGATCCGGAAGATCGATGAGCGCACGAAGCAGCTGCAGGCGGACATCACGCGCAGCACGGGAGATGCGGCTGACAGGCAGAAGCAGCTGGAGGAGCTTCAGCAGGCGGATGCGGATACAGACAGCAGAATCTCGGAATCCGCTGAAAAAATACAGGCTCTGCAGGCACAGAAAGAAGAGCTGAATGTCAGTCACCATCAGTTCTTCGAGGACAGGGACAGACTGACCGGCGAGAAGGGTGAGATGGAACAGGAAATCTTCCGCCTGGCTGATCAGCTGGAAAAGGTGCGGACATCCCGGGATGATCAGATCACAAATCTGTATGAACAGTATCAGATCACACCGGATCAGGCGGAGGACATGCATTTTTCTTCCATCCCGGAGAGAAGTGCCCTGAAGAAAGAAATCAGCACGCTCAAATCGGAGATCAATGCGCTCGGTTCAGTCAATGTCAATTCCATCGAGCAGTATAAGGAGCTGAAGGAGAGACGCGATTTCCTCAGAACCCAGCACGATGACCTGGTCAGGGCGGCGGATGAACTGAACAATATCATCGCGCAGCTTGACGAGGGCATGCGAAAGCAGTTCCGCGGGAAGTTTGAACAGATCCGCACGGAATACGACAAGGTATTCAAAGAGCTTTTCGGCGGCGGTCACGGCGAACTGCAGCTGGTGGAGGATGAGGATATCCTGGAGGCAGGCATCGTTATCATCGCACAGCCGCCGGGAAAGAAGCTGCAGAATATGATGCAGCTCTCCGGCGGAGAAAAAGCGCTGACGGCCATTGCATTGCTTTTTGCCATCCAGAACCTGAAGCCCTCACCCTTCTGTCTGCTGGACGAGATCGAGGCTGCGCTGGACGACAACAATGTGGGCAGATTCGCCAATTATCTGCACAAGCTGACAAAATATACGCAGTTTATCGTCATCACGCACCGCCGCGGCACGATGGCTGCAGCAGACCGTCTGTACGGTATTACGATGCAGGAGAAGGGCGTCTCTACGCTGGTATCCGTCGATCTGATCGAATCCCAGCTGGATGCATAACCGGAACAACACGGGTTTCGCAGTTTATCGTCGCAAAGCCACAGTTCGCCTCTGGCATGCGACATACTTATACATACGACTGGCGTAAAGCCGGAAGACAGGAGAGGAACGCATGGCAGGATTTTTCAGCCGTCTGTTCAAAGGACTGACCAAATCAAGACAGAACATCAATGAGAATCTCGATGAGGCTTTCGGATGTTCTGAGATCAATGATGAATTTTATGAGAATCTGGAAGAGGCGCTGGTCGCCAGTGATATGGGCATCGATACGACGGAGACGGTCATTGAAAATCTCCGGCAGATCGTCGATGATCTGGAGATCAAAAAGCCGGCCGAATGCAGGAAATACATGATCGACTGCTTCCGGCAGCAGATGAAGACCTCTGCGGATGACTATGCTTTTGAAGAGAAAAGATCCGTCGTTCTCGTGGTCGGTGTCAACGGCGTAGGCAAGACGACGACCGTCGGCAAGCTCGCTGCTCACTATAAGCACGCCGGGAAAAAGGTCATGATCGCCGCGGCGGATACCTTCCGTGCCGCGGCCATCCCACAGCTGGAGACGTGGGCCGGCAGAGCCGGTGTCGAGATCATTACCGGTCAGGAGGGTGCTGATCCGTCCTCAGTTGTGTATGACGCCTGCATGGCGGCGAAATCGCGCGGGACAGATATTCTTCTGATCGATACGGCCGGCAGACTGCACAATAAGAAAAATCTGATGAATGAGCTCGGAAAGGTATACCGGACGATCAGCAGGGCGTATCCGGAAGCTTACCTGGAGACGCTGCTGGTTCTGGACGGCACCACAGGTCAGAACGCCATCCAGCAGGCGCAGAGCTTCTCGGAGGCCGCGCATATTACCGGCCTCGTCATCACGAAGCTCGACGGAACGTCAAAGGGAGGCATCGCTGTGGCTGTACAGTCTGAGCTCGGTATCCCCGTCAAATACATCGGCGTCGGCGAGCAGCTCGAAGATCTGCAGAAATTCGATCCCGCGGCGTACTGCAATGCACTTTTCGATAAGAATTCGTAATTTCCGGCGTGTATTGAACACAGCTTCCGAAACGATCGTCGGTGAAAACTGTCAGCCGGTCGTTGGATGGAAATTTCATACAGTTACTGATGGAGGAGAAGACATGAGCCAGAAGGAAATGCTGACGCTGGATGCCTTTGAAGAGGCCTCTGAGCTGGTCAGAAAAGTAACGAATGATACATCCCTTGTCTACAGCGAATATTTCAGCAGCCAGTGCGGCAACAAGGTATGGCTGAAACCGGAAAACATGCAGGTGACGGGCGCCTATAAGATCCGCGGCGCCTATTATAAGATCAGCACGATGTCAGATGAGGCGCGTGCCAAAGGACTGATCACCGCATCTGCCGGCAACCATGCGCAGGGTGTGGCCTATGCGGCAAAAGCGTATGGCTGTAAGGCTGTTATTGTCATGCCGACGACCACACCGCTGATCAAGGTGGAACGCACACGCAGCTACGGCGCTGAAGTCCTTCTCTGGGGCGACGTGTTCGATGAGTCACAGGCAAAGGCACTGGAACTGGCGCAGGAGAAGGGATATACCTACATCCCTCCGTTTGATGATCTGACCGTGGCAACCGGTCAGGGCACCATCATGATGGAAATCTTCAAGGAGCTTCCTCTCGTAGATATCGTTCTGGTTCCGGTGGGAGGCGGCGGTCTGGCTACCGGCGTATCGACACTGGCCAAGCTTCTCAATCCGAAGATCCGCGTGATCGCGGTTGAGCCTGCCGGGGCTGCCTGCCTGAAGGCTTCTCTGGAAAAAGGCGAGGTTGTGACACTGCCGGAGGTCAATACGATCGCCGACGGCACCGCCGTAAAGACACCTGGGAAAACCATTTTCCCGTATCTTCAGAAAAATATTGATGAAGTGATCACGGTGGAAGACCGGGAGCTTGTCACGGCTTTTCTCGACATGGTAGAAAATCACAAGATGATCGTCGAGAATTCCGGACTGCTCTCCGTAGCCGCCACGCGTCACCTGAAGGAAAAGGGCAAGCGGGTTGTCTCCGTGCTCTCCGGCGGAAATATGGATGTCATCACGATGTCGACCGTTGTGCAGAACGGCCTGATCGCGAGAGACAGGATCTTTACCTTCTCGGTTCTGCTGCCGGACAGACCCGGAGAACTCGTGCGCGTGGCAAAGGTCATCGCGGAACAGCAGGGCAATATCATCAAGCTGGAGCACAACCAGTTCTACAGCACAAACCGCAATGCGGCCGTTGAACTCCGCGTGACGCTCGAGACCTTCGGGACAGATCACAAAAAACAGATACTTGAAGCGCTGAAGAAGAACGGGTATACTACGAAAGTCGTCAACACGACGCTGTAATGTGAATATCCGCAGCAATGCGGATTGTGCTGCGCAGCAAGGCACGATAACTTCTTTACTGCAGCCGGTCTCTGTGTTGTGTACGCCAGTGATTCGGCAGGTATTTGTTACGAGACATCATGGTATGAAGAAAAAGATAAAGATGAAAAAGAGCACGAAGCTCAGCCTTCTGTTCATTGCGTTCGTCATTGTTCTCACACTGGTCAGTGTGCTGAAGGATGAGAGTGCATCTGAACTGATCGCCAGGATCAAAACCGCCAATCCGCGGTATCTGATCCTGGCTGTCCTCTGTGTGCTGGGCTTTCTGCTGATGCAGGGCGTGATCATCTATATGATGTGCCGCTCTCTTAACCTGAAGGAATCTCTGTGGCGCTGCATGCTCATGTCCTTTCACGGTTATTTTTTCTGCAATATCACGCCGATGCAGACTGGCGGGCCTATCATTCAGATTTATGACCTCCGGAAAGAAGGGGTCAGCGTGCCGACAGCGTGCATGCTGATCTTCAATATGACATTCCTGTTCAAGCTCGTCCTGTTTGTTCTCTCGATCGGCTTTCTTACGGTCGGGCAGGGAATGCTTGCAGAATATACCGGAAGTATTCATCCGCTGGTCAATATCGGATTTTTCCTCACGATCGCGGTGACGCTGCTTCTGGGACTTCTGATCTTTAATACGAAGCTGACGAAGAAGCTGGCCATCCGCGTGTTTGACTGGTCTGTGCGCAGGCATCTGCAGAAGAAAAATATTGAAAAGCGCCGCGCCAAAATGCTCGACATGTTCGACCAGTACAAGGATGTCGCCGGATTTTTCATGACTCATCTGAAGCTGATGGGCATTCTGCTGCTCCTTACTTTTGTACAGCGTTTCCTTTATTTTTCTTCCACCTGGTTTGTCTATAAAAGCTTCGGCCTTTCAGGCTCGGGCTGGCTGACGATCTGTCTGCTTCAATCCCTGATCAATATCATCGCAGACCTTCTTCCCGTACCCGGCGATGTGGGTGTGGGAGAAATTGTATTCAATGCCGTTTTTGCAAAAATATTCGGCAGCTATCTGTCTTCCGGCCTTCTGCTGTCCAGGGGTATCACTTACTATGCACAGCTGGTGATCTGCGGCATCATGACCGTGGTGGCGAGCCTGACCTTCCGGTTCGACCGGTCAAAACTCGGCAGGACAAAAAAGGTATATTACTATCCGCCGGATAAATATGTTCAGGATGATGATATGGATGACGACGTGGAGGATGACGGTAACAGCAGCCACAGAACCGGACATGGACTGATGGCGCGGCTCGCTGATGACACCGGATTCTCTGACGATGCGCTTGAGGAAGAGTACGGCAGCGAAAGCGGCGCTTCCGGAGAGGAAGCAGCGGAGGAAGACACAGAAGACGCTGATAAGTACGATGACGGATTTTCTGACGGGGAGGCGGACGATGAGCATCCCGAACAGATCTAAGGAAAATTATCAGAAGGAGATGGATAAGCTGCTGGAGAGTCTGACGCCGGGAGAGAAACCGCGTCTGCTTCTTCACAGCTGCTGTGCACCGTGCAGCAGCTATGTGCTGGAATATCTGTCTCCTTATTTTCAGATTACGGATTTTTATTACAATCCGAATATCACGCCGGAATCCGAATATCGTCATCGGACAGAGGAGCTGCAGCGGCTGATCCGTGAAATGCTGCCTGACGGCGATGTACATTTTCTTGAGGGACGGTATGAGCCGGAGAAATTTTTTGCGGCTGCAAAAGGACTTGAAAACGAACCGGAAGGCGGCGCCAGATGCCTGAAGTGCTTTGAACTGCGGCTCCGTGAGGCTGCGGAAGAAGCTGTTGCCTGTCATTGCGATTATTTTGCCACGACACTGACCATCAGCCCGCTCAAAAATGCCGATCACATCAACGCCATCGGACGCAGGATCGCGGAGGAGACGGGGGTGAAGTATCTGGCATCGGATTTCAAGAAAAAGAACGGTTACAGGCGATCGACGGAGCTGTCCAGGGAGTATCATCTGTACCGGCAGAATTACTGCGGGTGCGTGTTTTCCAGAAAAGAGGCAGCGCAAAGGTATTCTGCTGACAAACAAATCAGCAGCACATTGGGCGTTTGAAAAAACGGAACATTAATACGCAACAGACAAATC